>JAAZLD010000100.1 GCA_012799495.1 Desulfitobacterium sp.
CATTAAGAATAAGATCTCCCCCAAAGAACAACTTATGTCTTCTTTCGTAAAGACCAATATGCCCAGGAGTATGGCCGGGAATATCTATTACCTCAAAAACGTAATCACCAATCTGGAGAACTTCTCCTTCCTTAAGAGGGGTGTAATCGAAAAGCTCTTTGGGCACTATATCAAATTCGTTTTTCTCCATTTTTATTACTTCTTGGCCCAAATTAAAAGCTTTGCTTATAGCTAATAAGACCCCTTCAGGATGAGAGCGAAAGTTATCTAGAAGGATACCATCCTTAGCACCAATATACACCTTAGCTCCTAACCCCCAGAGAAGGTCAGCTAAACCGGAATGGTCCACATGCATATGAGTTAGTACTACATCAGTTTTCTTAAGATCAATATTTAACTCTTTAATACCTGCCAGTAAAGCCTCTTTACATTCTGGTAGATTAAATCCCGTATCTATAATCATTACCCGTTCATCGGACAAGATTATATAACTATTCAAAGTTTTGAGGGGGTTTTTCGGCAAGGGGATTTCATTTACATAGATATGGGGAAATACTTCGCGAACCATTCTTTCACCTCAATAATATTCTAAATTTAATTTAATCTAATATTCACACAATTCTAACACATAATACACTGTAATCCTAGTTATGCACCATTTTGAGCTTAGTCTTTCGATATCGAAGGAATTCCGGGAAAAACTCCCCTCCTATTCTACACCATAATGGTTCTTAAGCCAAAAAAGAGAGCTGGTATCACTTATTCAGTGATTCCGGCTCTCTTTAGCGTGGAATAAGATGTTTTTTAGTCTTTATTTAACCCGCTAGGCAATAAAGGATAAAGTTTCATAACGAAGGAAACCACAAACATAACGATTCCATAAGGTAGCAAGCTCAAGGCTAATTCCACCCCAGTAGGTTTATAGGGCCAAAAGCTTGTAAAAGAAGAGATCCCCTCTTGGAATTCCCCAGTTGCAACAGGGTAAGCCCAGTTACCTATATCTACTCCACTAACATGCATATTTAAAGGAATCATATTAAAGGAGGGGTACATGAGCATTAGCCTGTGGGCGAAAATACCTATGAAAAGCAAGAGACTACCAAAAAGTAAAGCATTGCGAGAACTTTTCCCTTTTGAGGTAAAGAAAAAGATCATCGTAAAGGCTGGCAACAAAATCTCTATACCATAAAGGAGTCCATATCTATCAAAGAGGATATAGAAAAGTTCCTGCCCTTCTGCTCCTCCCCACCAAGCATGGATAATCAGATCCACAGATATAAGGAAGAAATGAACCACTAAAGCCCCTGCTACAATGGTAGCTAAGGTACGGAAAGCATCTTGATATTGGTTAAACCGATCTTTCCCTACAGCTAGAATGGAAATCACCATAACTAAAGCTGTTCCAGAAGCCACTGCAGCGGCGATAAAGTCTGGTGGTAAAGAGGCGGTATTCCAATAACTTCGGGAAGCTTGGGTAGCAAAGAGTAAAGCCGTTACCGTATGAATCAAGACTGCAAAAGGCAAGCCAATAATAGCAACCCTTCGAGACCATCTCTTGGAAAATTCCTCAACTTCTTCGAAGGAACACTTTTTCGTCCAGCCATTGAGGAATCCCCGTCCATCCCTTTTCCAATCAGGGAGAAGCTGCATATACACACTTAAAAATGTCACCACAAGATAAGAAGCTATGACAATCATATCCCAGACCAATGGAGAGGAGATATTAGGGTGAAGAATCATATAGAAAACCCGATCCACCCGCCCCATATCGGGTAAAATCATGGCTCCCGCTCCTAAAGTACAGGCGAAAGCAGATAGGGAAGCTATTTTGGTAAAGGGTTTTAAGTTTTCCAGGTTAAAGAGATAGACAGAGGAGGAAACGATTAAGCCACCGGCGGCAATACCTACAAAAAAGGCAAAAGTGGCAATATAAAGACCCCAGCTAAAGGAATTGCTCATATCCGTTACTATGAGCCCATTTTTTAACTGAAAGCCCCAGGCACTAAGACTAATGAGGAGCAAGATACCTGCCAACACCAATACCTTATTAACACCTTTGCTAGTGACAGGTACTGGGGTAGAGGTTGCTAAATTACTTTGAGACACATTCGACACCTCTTTCTCAAGTTCTAACAGATTTGAGATAAGCTCTTTATCCTAACCACTTACGTATGGATTCTATTTAAAGGCTTACTTTGTTAGAGATTCTAATTTAGAGCCAAATTATTTCTAAATAGAGCCAAATTATCTATTAGGCTTGCTGGCAGGTAAATAATACACTTTTGGATTTGTTCCCAATTCTTCTTTGAGACGAAAAGCCTGCCGTTCACGAATAAGTCTACTTACTTCTGAATTAGGATCATCCAGATCCCCAAAGATCCGCGCCTTAGATGGACAAGCATCTACACAGGCTGGATTTTTTCCCTGGGAAGTGTACTGAAAACAGAAAGTACATTTCTCCACTGTCCCAACAGGGCGATTAGGGGTATAAACTAAGCGACCATCTTCATCCCGTACATCAGCTGGGTAACCATATTGATAATCCTCTTTATAGCCCGCTCTTTCTTTAACTTTCTTAGGATCTTCCCAGTTAAACTGCCTCACATTATAGGGACAAGCAGCGATACAGTAACGGCAGCCAATACACCGTTCAAAATCAATAAGGACTACCCCTTTATCATCTGTAAAGGTGGCTCCCACAGGACAAACCTTTTCACAAGGAGCATTATCACACATTTGACAAGATACGGGGAGAAAGGTCATTAGCAGATTCCCCTCTTCACCTACCGCATTCTGATGATAATCACTTCCTGGTGTAAAAACCCGATTCCACCAGGTACCAGGTGGTTGGGCATTATGGGATTTGCAAACTACAGCACAGGTACGGCAGCCAATACATTTATCCAGATCAATGACCATACCTAATCTCATTCTTGGTCACCCACCTTTCTCACATCACAGAGACATTCATTCCAAGCGGTATTAGGTGCCCACATTCCCGGTACAAAATATACTTCGTGAGTAGGCTTAATAAAGGGATAAGTGAGAGCATTATAAGAAGTTCCTCTTAGATAACGACTCCACCAGCCTTGTTCGAAAATAGCTACATGACGACCAATTCCCGGATCCACAATGGCATAGCAGAATACTTTACCTCGATCGTTATACACTTCCACTGGATCCCCTGTTTTGATACCTTTTTCCCGAGCATCTTCTGGGTTCAGCCAGACATGGGGTTTTCCTTCTTGTAATTCATTCATCCAAATATTATTAGAGTGAGTAGAGTGTACCCGGTAAATTCCATTACGAGTGATATAAGAGAATTTGTATTTTTCCCTTGCTTCTGGGTTCAGGGCATATTCACTATCTTCAAAAGGTGGCTTATGAACAGGGAGTTCTTCACCTAATTCTAAGAACACATCTTCATCTTTATAGAATTCAATCTGTCCACTTTTAACAAACTGGGCTGTGGCTTCCAGCTTGGCAGGGAGGCTTTGGGGTGGAAAAGGACGCTTAAATTGAACTTGTTCATAAAAAGGTATCTGTTTATGGCCAGGTACTTCCGATTTTAAGCGGACAGGTCCTTCTTTGAGCATTTCCAAAGTAATACCTTCCACTGCTGGTCCTCCAGTCCGGAGCATCAGTTTAATAGCTTCTTCCGCTGCCTCATTTGCCTCAAACCCTGGGAAGAAATATTGTTCAAATTCAGGATCCCAACGTTTTGCTAATTCCCGAATAATCCAGAGTTCTGGTTTACAGTCATAAACAGGAGGAATAGCAGGCTGTTGTAATTGGAGATAAGGATGAACAGGTGTGGCAACTAAATCAGTCTTTTCAAACCAAGTTACTCCTGGGAGCACCACATGGCTAAAGTGGCAACTAGTAGTCATTTGAAAATCCATTACAGCCACAAATTCTAACTCTCCAGATTGCACTCTTTCTCGTAAAATATTAGCCATATTATGCTGATCAAAGGGATTACCCCAGCCGAAAATAAGAGCTTTAATCCCATGTTCAGGGTGTTTTGCTTTCATATTTTCTGTGGGTCCATTAAGAAGGTAGAGGAAGGGGAGCCAATTTTGGGGTCTACCTTCTGGTACCCACCATTCACCCACATTCAAACGGATCCGATATTGTCCTGCATAGGTAGAGATACCTGCTCCAGGTCGACCAATATTACCTGTCAGGACATTGATCAGAGCTAAGGCTCTTCCTTTGAGATCCCCGTGATACCATTGATAATTACTAGCTCCATAAACAATATGAAGAGTTTCCGCAGTACCCATTTCCCGAGCAATCCTTACCAAATCCTCAGGATTCATCCCAGATTCCTCCGCCACCATTTCTGGAGTGTATTGGCCTAAGGATTCTTTGAGTAATTGGAAAACAGTTTTTGCTTTAACTTTAGAACCATCTTTTAGTGGAACTTCTACTTCCCCTTCTAGCCAAATGTTTTCAGGTAAATCCAATTTTTCAGGATCCACTGCTAAAAAGCTACCATTATAAGCGACGAAGGATTGACGATAATCAGGTACTGGAGGAGGAGTTAACCCAGCTACTTCTTCTGCCTTGAGGCGTTTTCCATTATCACTGCGCACTAACAAAGGAAAATCAGTAAAGGTTTTGAGGAAAGATTCATCATGGAGTCCTTCTTCCACGATAACTTTACAGATTCCTAAAGCCACAACAGCATCACTACTGCTATTAATGGGTACATATTCATCAGCTTTAGCGGCTGTAGGGCTAAAGTTAGGGTCAAAGACTACTACCTTTGCTCCCTGATTACGAGAATCTACTAAAAAATGAGCATCAGGTAAACGAGTAGCTAGAATATTAGAACCGAAAACAGCCATATAGGTAGAATTTAACCATTCACTAGGTTCTAGCTCTTCTGATTGGACCCCAAAGGTCATAGGCCAAAACATGGGTAAGTCACCATTCTGATCGTAAGCATGATGAATATTCCAACCAGCTAAAGTAGCCAGACGGGATAATGCACCTTTATGGACATAGCTAGTTCCACCTACTTGGAAAGCAACCCCGATGGATTCTGGACCATACTTCTCGGCGATTTCTTTTAAGCGTTGAGCTGTATAATCCAGGGCTTCATCCCAAGTAGACTCTTCTAGATCATCAACCCCAGGCTGCCCCTTTTGGATTAAAGGAGTTTTCAAACGGTCAGGCCCATAGACTAAATTCATCATGGATAACCCTTTAAGACATCCCCGAGGGTTATAGACTTCATCTTCATAGTCAGCGGCTTGAATAATAGCTTTTAATTCATCATTTTCCACAATAGCTTCCACCCCGCAGGCTCCTGTACAGTTAGGAGAACAAGTTGTACGGACTTTTTTCAGTTCAGGAGGCTGCTCCACCTCATCAGCTACCGCTTTGGGGGTAAGGTTCATTGCCCCCATAGTCCCTACTAAAACCCCAGTAGCAGCGGTACCTTTGAGAAACTGACGGCGAGACAAACCAAATTTGGGCTTAACCTTGGTTTTTTCCACTCTTATCACTCCAATCCATAAAACTAGGATAATCTGTTCTGATACAGTTTTCTTCTTGTTTATCTGAAGAATTGCCTAATGGTATCGTAGTTGAAAGGTTCTATAAAGGTTCACCTCCCCAAATACTCCCAATTTTCGTACAATTCTCCTTAAAAAATATAAAGCAAATGGAAATTATCGGGGAGGTGGAGATCATTAGATAAACCAAGTTACTTAAATCAAGACGTAAAGCTTACGATCTTCTAGATCCAATCTCTGTTTTAGAGATTGAATAATCTTGAGAGATACCTGGTGGAATTCCTGAGGATTAGCTTTGATTTTCGTAGCAGACATATATGTACTCTTGTACTGATTAAATTCCTCGGCTAAATCTCCCATTTCTTTATAAAGCTTGGCTGCTGTTTCCCGAACTTGAGGCTCTTTAGCATCTTTCAAGTTTGGATATAAATAATTATCTTCGGATCTTAGATGTAAGGTTAAAACCCCTGATAATTTGCTAATTTTCAAAGAAATATCAAAGGCCTTTTCCTCGATATTTCCTGTACGTAATTCTTTTTCTAACTCACTTAGGAGTTCACGAATAGTTAAGTGTTGACTTTTTAGTAATTGATTGCTCATAACGTTTTCCCCCTTTTTCGTATCTTAAAGGATACCCTAAAAAAATAAAGAAGGGCGTGACTCATATCACGTCCTTCCTGTTTAACTTCGCACATTATATATTAGACTTTTTTCACTTAATCCTTTATCTACCTTGCCAGATCCTTATCTCATCGTACAGATAGTTAATGCCTTTCCTGCTAAAATTTTATTAAATCTTATATTTGTTTTCTAATCTTATTATTTGTCGTCATCAATTTTATTTACTTCTTCTACTGGCATATCGATTATTTCCCCTGTGGGTTTTCCAGAATTATACGGCCTTAAGGGACTCTTACTTGACCAGGATTCGGAAGATGGTCCTTTGTTAGAGTAATTATAGGTGTAATAAAAAACATTCCCCTTCCTTCCTCCCTTAAAGAAGGACCCATTTCTCTTTTTACCAATAATAAAAAAGTATAAACGGTAAACAGCATATAACACTGCTCCAATAAGCAAAATCCAAACAGAAAATACAATGGCAGCCAAAACAGCAAAAATAATCGCCATTGTCCACATGATCCGATACAACAAAGGCATCAAATAACCTCCTTTTCCAACAACAAGTAAAACCCCTATGCAACAAACAAGTAGTTTAGTAGCTTTAACCATTCAAATAAATATTTTATATTTAAATTCTAGCATATTTTCTAAGGTGTTTGAAGTTAGACCATAAAAGAAGAAAAAATTTTACATTTTTCCGTTGACTTATTGGTCCATCTAGAGTTAACATTATAAAATAGCCATTTTCTATGGTATTCTATTATATATTATGGATAAGTGTTATAGATATGTTTTTTTCTGTAACCTCCTTAAATTTGCACGAAGAATTCGGTAGTTTGGGAAAGGGGAAACATTGTTCTATGGGAAAGGTGATCTTAGAGGATATCATCAGGGCTGGTCAAGCCTTGAAAGGAGTCATCAATAAAACTCCACTGCAAAGACATGATCTTTTGTCAGAAAAATACCAATGTAATATCTATTTAAAACGAGAGGATCTCCAAGTAGTACGTTCCTTTAAACTTCGGGGTGCTTATAACAAGATTCAAAGTATCCCTCTCGACAAATTACAAAATGGTGTCGTCTGTGCCAGTGCTGGCAATCATGCCCAAGGCGTGGCTTTTTCCTGCAAAGCACTAAGTATTCCTGGAAGCATCTATGTTCCAACTACTACACCTAAACAAAAAATTCAATCCATCAAACGCTTTGGCGGTGAATATGTGGAAGTGATTCAGACGGGGGACTCTTTTGACGATGCTTTTAATGAAGCAAAAACTCACTGCGAAGAAACAGGAAAAACCTTCGTCCATCCTTTTGATGATCACCTTGTTATTGCTGGCCAAGGAACTATTGCTATGGAAATCTTAAACGATATAGAAGGGCCTGTAGATTTTATTCTAGGAGGAATTGGTGGTGGAGGGTTGATGGCAGGTGTTGGAGTAGCAATGAAAGGTTTAAGCCCCCAAACCCAAGTCATCGGCGTAGAAGCCACTGGAGCAGCTTCTATGAAGAAATCTCTACAGCATAAGGAAGTAGTTACTTTAGAAGATATCGATTGTTTTGTAGATGGCACTGCAGTGAAACGGGTAGGAGATCAAACTTTCGAAATCTGTAAAGATACTGTAGATGACATCATCGTAGTAACAGAAGGAAAAGTATGTACAACTATTTTGGAAATGTACAATGATTCAGCTATTGTAGTAGAACCTGCAGGAGCACTACCAGTAGCTGCTTTAGATGAATATGCCGATAAAATCAAAGGCAAAAATGTAGTTTGTATTATTAGCGGCGGTAATAATGATATTGAGCGAACACCAGAAATTAAAGAGCGCTCCCTCCTTGATCAGGGGCTCAAACATTATTTCCTAGTTAATTTCCCTCAACGTCCTGGAGCTTTAAAAGAGTTCGTGGTGGAAGTTCTTGGTCCAAACGATGATATTACTCGTTTTGAATATGTGAAAGCCAATAATAAAGAACAAGGCCCTACCCTCATCGGTATAGAGCTTGCTCGCAAAGAGGATTATCAACCCCTTATCGAAAGAATGGATAAAAAAGGTTTTCACTACACTAAAATCAATGAAAACCCTGATTTATTTGCCTTATTGATTTAGAAGTTACTCTCACTATTTGAACAGAAACTTCGAGATTTAATTCTGTTTAGTCACAAGATATACTCATGTTAATAAGGGATACCTATATTAAATAGATAAAGCTAAAATTGATGGCCAAATAAAAGTGCTAATGGAAAAGCTGTGGTTCTAAGGAAAACCACAGCTTTTTTAATTTAGGGATAATCTTTGACTTCTATTCGTAGTAATTTCTATCCATAGTAATTTACCATAGTAATTTATCCTCTATTCATTGTAATTTAAACCCAATTCACAGTAATTCCTTAACTCCTTAAGGAAGAGGATTATACCAATAATTAAGAACCAAAGTCAGAGTTCCCCAGATCAAAATTAAGACTACCCCAATAGTGTCCTTTTGATCCCATTCTTTAGTAGCTAAGACCCGATAACCACCTGACACATATCCTCTGGCAAGAAGGTTTTCCCCTAATTCTTCCGCTCTCCTGAAAGTAATCCTTAGCAAAGGAAAAAGCAACCTGGTAATTTCCTGTACTTTTCCTCCCCAATTCGTAGGAAGGCTTCCTTTAGCTAACCGAGCTTTATAAAGCATAGCGCCCTCTTCTAGCAATAAGGGAATAAAACGAAGAGTCAAGGTTAATAACAAAGCAAAATCAGCAGCCTTCTTAGTAAGGGGATAAAAAGGGGTGAAAAGATAGGCTATTCCTATTCCCTGCTCCGAAGGTGATGTTACCCCTGTAAAGATCCTCGTCAAAATAAAAACCAATAAAATACGCCAGGCCATAATTACCCCTGCTAGCAATCCCTCATAAGACCAATTCCCTTGCCAAAAGGTCCATCCTTCCCAGGTCCAGCCCATCACTAGAATATAAAAGCCTCCTAAGAAAATGCCAGCTTTTATAACCCTTGAAATGCTCTTAATACCCATCTCACTGATTCTAATCAGTATAAGGAGTCCAATACTTATACTGATTAGTCCACTTATGTTTACTGTTGTGATTAAAAAACCTAAGGCTA
>JAAZLD010000101.1 GCA_012799495.1 Desulfitobacterium sp.
AGCTTGAATTATTGCTAAAGTCAAAGGTAAGCGAATAGTAAAAGTAGTACCTTCACCAGCTTTGGTGCTCGTCTCGATCATACCACCAAGGTTATTTAAGGATTTGGTAACTACATCCATACCTACTCCCCGGCCAGAGATATCTGTCACCTGTTCAGCAGTACTGAAACCTGGTTGGAAAATAAGATTAGCAATATCTTTTTCCAGCAAATTTTCCCCTTCACTGACCAAACCTCGGCTAAGGGCTTTTTGGTAGATCTTTTCTAAATTCAATCCCCTACCATCATCAGAGATCAAAATGGCAATATGGTTACCTTCATGGTAAGCATTTAAAGTAATAGTTCCTTTTTCCGGCTTACCAGCTGCTCTCCGTTCCTCGGGAGACTCGATACCATGATCCACGGAATTGCGGATTAAATGCATTAAAGGATCCCCGATTACTTCTACCACAGTCTTATCTAGCTCTGTTTCTTCCCCTTTGAGGACAAGATCGATCTCCTTATTGGTCTTACGGGCCAAATCCCGGACCAAGCGAGGGAAGCGGTTAAAGACTGTACTAATGGGAACCATCCGCAAACGCATAGCACTTTCTTGTAAATCGCTCATTAAGCGACCTAAATAAACAGTGGTCTCATTAAGGTTATTAACTAAAGGATCCATCCGGTACTCTTCTTTTAAATCCAGCCCAATCTGGACTAAACGAGTACGAGTGATGACGATCTCGCCCACTAAGTTAATGAGATTATCTAGTCTACTAGTATCCACCCGAATAGTTTGAACATGATTAGTTCCATCACTTCCACCACCGCCAATAGCTCGCGGTGTGGGAGGAGCTGAGGGGGCTGCCGGTGCCATAGCGGCAGGAGGGACAGGTGTAGGTGCTACAGATGCTGCTTCCTCCACTTCGCTTTTTTCAGAAACACTATATACCTTTTCTATAGAGCCCTTAATATTTTCATCTGGTAATTCTACTGTTGCTTCTACAGCGGTAGCTGCTTCTTCAGACACAGTAGAAAGATCTCCAAAAACATAAGGATGTATTTCAATTTCCTCTAATTCTGAAATATTAAGAAGTTCCGCCTGGATATCTTCTACAGGTTCATTAGATAAAATGAGCATGGCAAAATAATCGTCATTACTAGTCTCCAATTCCTCCACTGTAGGCCGGAGCTTAATGACTTTACCCATGCTTTCAATTCGCTGAACGGCCATAACAGCCCGGACAGCTTTCATTAGGGTCTCGGCTGCGAATTTAATATTCACCTGATAGACCCCATTACCCATATCTTGAGACTCTTTAAGCTCTGCCATCTGTTCAGAAGGTAATTCAAAATCCACCATTTTAACAGTTTCCTTCTCTTCATTAGCCAGAGGAGCTTCCTTCTCCTGAGAAGTATCTTCAGTAATTACTTCTCCACTAATTAGAGCCTGCATTTGTCCAACTAAATCTTCATATTCTACGGTGATTTCTTCCTGGTTTTCCACTTGATCAAGCATTTCTTTAACCCGATCTGTTACTGCTAAAAGAAGGTCTATCACATCATAGGTTACTTCCATTTTTCCTTGACGTAAACGATCCAGTAAATCCTCAGCCGAGTGAGTTAAGGCAACTATAGAAGTAAAGCCCATGGTTCCTGAAGCTCCCTTCAAACTATGGGCTGAGCGAAATAGATCATTGATCAAAGAAAGGTTATTACCTTCTTTTTCCAGTTGTAAAAGTCCTGCAGCCAATTTCTCAATCTGCTCTTGAGAATCT
This sequence comes from Desulfitobacterium sp., assembly GCA_012799495.1. GTDB lineage: Bacteria > Bacillota > Desulfitobacteriia > Desulfitobacteriales > Desulfitobacteriaceae > Desulfitobacterium. Next base: position 1,757 of record JAAZLD010000101.1, read on the forward strand.
AGTAGGTAAAACTCCAAAAACTCTCCTAAGTCTACTCCCAAGTTCTGCTTATCATCCTGGCTCATTGTTTCACCTCATTCTTTCCCATCCTAAAAACATTGCACCTTAGCCCTTGAGATTATGTAAGAAAAACATCTATGAATAAAGGTTAGAGTATCCCATATCCTTATTCGCCACAGATTTTACAATTCCTCTAAAAAGCAAGTATTTAGAGATTCCGAATGATTTCACATAGCAATATACTAACATCTCCATAAACCCAATGTAAATGCCTCCTTCCGACATTTCACTTGGGACTTTCTTCCCTTTTTTTTAGGACTTTTCTCCTTTTATTAAAAATATCAAAAAAACACTCCCTTAGGAGTATTGTGATCCATTATAACATAAAAGTATTTTTATATAATAGAAATTTTTTATCTTTTTCTTTTTAAACACCTTCATCTACACACGCTCATCTACGAAAAGTCCTGCTGCATCAGTGAGATTATGAAGTAGTTCTAAAACCCAGGTAGGGGTGGATTCTTTTAAGACCCTATTAGACTCTGCATCAACAATTCTGACCATTATCTCTTCCGATTCATTTTCCTTCATTTCAAAGCGTAAGTTCTTTTCAATAAGACCCATAAAGCGGTTCAATTTATCTAAGGCTTTCTCTACTTCCTCCCGGGGAACTTCTTCCCGAGCAGAAGGAAGTTCATTTTTTCGCTCCACTACAGGCAGGGGCGCTTCCCGAGCACGATCTAGCTTCTGCCCAGCATAAGCATCTACAGGCATATTGGTAGTTTGTTTATTAGGTTGGATAGGCTCAATGGCATACATAAGGATCCCTCCTTAACCCTCCTTAGAGTTCCCAACTCCGTCTTCCTACAGGCTGTTTATTACCTCCGGTATATATTTGAGCTACTTGGTGGTGTTGTTTGACCTTTTGGTGGGTCTGTTGAAAATGATTCATAAGGGATTGGTTTTCCTGCTGAATCAGGGCTAGAATTTTTCTTCCTTCTGGAGATGTTCTAAAACCATTATCAGGAGTTTCTTCGATAATAGTCTGCAGGTCCTCCCGTTGCTGAAGTAGCTCGTGGAAGATTTCCATCTCTTCTCGAGCTAGGAATTTCCCCATTTCCCTGGTGAGGAAAAGATAATCCTGCCACAAATTTTTAGCAGTCCTCTTAGACCCCATAGCCATCTCCCACAGCTGCTTTATTTTTTGAGGCGATTTTCATAGCTTCATACCAGGTATTGCGCATTTCTTCTAAAATATCTTTAGCATTTTGCAAAAGCTGAACATCTTTTTTAATATTACCCTGGATCAGGCAGTCCTCCACATAGTCATAAAGGGCCATCCAGTTCTTCGAAATCTCCATATCCATATTGAGAGTGGCCATAAATTCACGAACAATAGCTTGAACCCGCAAATTAGCTTCATGGGACTTTTGGAGATCCTTGGCTTCTAAAGCCTGAATACTCTCATTTAAAAACCTTAAGGCTCCATTGTATAAAAGTAAGGTTAATTGCTCCGGCGGAGCAGTAAGAATTTGCTGTTGTTTATAGGTATTTGCCATCTGGGAATTCATCATAAAGGCATTCACATCCAATTTCCATTATTCTCTCTTAGCTTCCATTTTACTAATTATGGTATTCTTTGGCAATAGCCTTTTTCTTGACTATTCCTTCATTTAGCGGAAGCTATTTATTTTCCCTTATTTTATTTATCGTAAGAAAGAGATTAATACTTTAGTCCTATTAGGGTTTTTTAGTAACTTTACATATTGCTAACTTATGTATTATATTTAGGAGAAAGAAGTTTATTACCTTAAGGGGGAACATAAAATGAAAAGAAAAAACCTCATTATAATCGGAGCAGCTGGCCGTGATTTTCATAATTTCAATACATATTATCGAGATAACGAGCTCTATAATGTAGTGGCTTTTACTGCTGCTCAAATTCCAGATATAGATGATCGGAAATACCCTGCAGAATTAGCAGGTAGCCTCTACCCCGAAGGGATCCCTATCTACCCCCAAGAACAATTGCCCCAGTTGATTAAAGAGCTAGATGTAGATGAATG
>JAAZLD010000102.1 GCA_012799495.1 Desulfitobacterium sp.
AAAAATCTGCTGGATTAACTCCTGTGATCCTTGAGGCTTGTCCTATATTGATAGGTGAGACTTCTTTAAGCCTTTGTCTCCCTTCAGTAGATAAACCCTTTATTTCATCATAATTGATATCCGTTGGAATGACTCGTCCTTCCATTTTTGAGAATCTTTCAATTTCCGCCAGTTGCTTTTGAATGTAACCTGCGTATTTTACTTCAATACTTGCTTCCCGAAGGGCTTCTTCATCAAAGTCAGATAATCCAGGAATAAGTTTTTTTATTTCACTTAAGGTTATTTCTGGTCTCCTTAACAATTCTTCCGCAGTTATACTCCCATGGATAGGAGATGAATTTACAGAAGCAAGAACTTCTTGGAGTTCTTCATTAGAGGAAGTGAATCTTTCTTTTTCCCAACCCTGTCTAATTTCCTCAATTGTATTTTTCTTATTCTCGAATCTTTCCCAACGTTCATCGGAAACTAGACCAACTTTCCGGCCTTTTGGTGTTAAACGCAAATCTGCATTATCTTGTCTTAATATAAGGCGATATTCTGCCCTTGAGGTCATTAAACGATAGGGCTCCTTTACTCCTTTATTTACTAAATCATCGATTAAAACTCCAAGATAACCTTCAGAGCGTTTGATAATGAAAGGCTCCTCATCTCTAATTTTCAGTACAGCATTAATTCCTGCTAGGAGGCCTTGGGCGGCAGCTTCTTCATACCCAGAAGTTCCGTTTAATTGGCCAGCAGTAAAGAGGCCTGGTATGTCCCTTACTTCCAATGTAAGGGAAAGCTGGTGAGCCATAACATAATCATACTCTATAGCATATCCTGGACGTAGCATTTCCGCATTTTCTAAACCAGGTACACTGTGCAGAATTTCCCATTGAATTTCTTCTGGCATACTGGTAGATAAACCGGCAATATATAATTCATCACTATCCCAACCTTCTGGTTCTAGAAATACCTGGTGAGATGGACGATCTGCAAATCTCACTATTTTATCTTCTATAGAAGGACAATAGCGAGCACCAATACCTTCAATTACTCCAGAATACATAGGGGCACGATGAAGATTTTTTTGTATTATCTCATGTGTATGAGGAGTTGTATAACCTAACCAGCAAGGAACTTGTTTACTTGGATCTCCTTGCCAAAACTTGCTTACCGTTGGCATAAAAGAATGGCGCCAAGGTATCTTATCACCTGGCTGGATGGTAAACTTGGAAAAATCTACGGAACGTCGATGAATCCTTGGAGGAGTTCCTGTCTTAAATCGACCTAGTTCTAGACCTAATTCTTCCAGGTTCTTTGTTAAATTAGTTGCTGTTTGTTGACCATTTGGTCCACCATCATAAGCAATATCACCAATAGTGATGCGTCCCCTAAGATAAGTACCGCTTGTTAAAACAACACTGCGTCCCTCAAAGTATGCACCTGTGCGTGTAATAACTCCAGTCACTTCTCCTTTTTTATTAAGTTTGATTTTTTCCACCATAGCCTGAAGCAAAGTTAGATTTTCCTGATTCATTATTACACTACGCATATGCAAAGAATAAGCATGCTTATCTGATTGGATACGAAGGGCTTGGACAGCAGGACCCTTACCAGTATTAAGCATACGGACTTGAAGAGAAGTTTCGTCAGCAGTAATCCCCATTTGGCCTCCTAAAGCATCTACTTCTCTAACCAAATGTCCTTTAGCTGGACCGCCTAAAGATGGATTGCAAGACATTTCTGCGATATTTTCCAAATTCATAGTTATAAGTAAAGTTTTACAACCCATTTTTGCAGAGGCTAAGGCAGCTTCACAACCTGCATGACCGGCCCCTACAACGATTACATCATATTTTCCTGCAAGGTATTCCACTTTAACATCCTACTTTCCAATACAGAATCGAGAAAAGATATCATCCAATAGGGATTCCTCTATATTATCCCCAGTAATAAGAGATATTTCCTTAAGAGCTTGTCGGATATCTATGGATACAATATCCCATGGATACCCTCCCTTAACAGTATTATAAGCACTATTTAAAGAATTTAAGGAGTTTTCTAAAGCTGAAATTTGGCGAACATTTGAAAGTAAGGTTACTTGAGCATTATCTTCATTACCTTGATATACTCTTTTCTTTATTTCCTTTTCAAGATCTTCAAAACCGATCCTTTCTTGAATAGAAAATGGTATCCAAACACCTGGTAATTTTTTATATTTATCTAAAAGGCTTTCTTTTTCCCTCTCTTTAAGTAGATCAATTTTATTAAGGATTATAACACAGATATCTCCATATTCTTGTAAGATTTTTTCCTCCTCAGAAGAAAGATCTTTACCAGCCTGAATCAATAAGAGAATAAGGTCAGCTTTTTCCATAGCATTCCAAGAGCGTTGAATTCCCATTTTTTCTACTAAGTCATCACTCTCTC
>JAAZLD010000103.1 GCA_012799495.1 Desulfitobacterium sp.
AATACACTTCGACTAAAACCAGTGCCCATCTCTAAAACTTCACCGTTATCATCTAAATCATTTTCTCTTTCAGTGATATGCTTTCTTGCATCACTTAATAAACTTCCATTAGGATAATTAGAGTCATCAGGTAATGTGATAATATCAATGTTTAGGTATTTGTCTAATGCGTTATACATAGCTTGATAATTACTCCAAAATCCTACTGTATAATTTGAAAATTTAGTTTCTTCCCAAGCAGGACTACTTGGTGTATCCAAATGGTCTATATTGCTTTTATTACCATAAGCATCTCCGCCACGATAAGTGTATCTGTGGTCTAAATAGGCTTTTTGTAACTCTACGAATTCCTTTTGTATTCTAGCCCATTCAGTTCTCACTTGAATTTTTTCTAGTGGAGTCAAAGCTCCATCCAAAACCATTTCTGCCATCCTACCTATATTAATAAATCTTTCTTCTGCATTAAGCAATAATACCCCAGGTTTTTGCAAGATTTTTAACCTATAAGTCGTCATGTCTTCGGCAAACAATGAACCTTCATCATTGACATAGAATTTTTTATACCAATCATAACCATCGCCTATATTTTCCCACTTATCAATATAAAAACCTTCTTGACTATCCATGGTTACTCTCGATAGTGGTTGGGCGTTATAGATTTGTGGCAACCCAGCAGAATTCCCTAATATCGGTGGCGCATTGTCTATAGTTAGTGCGTCACTAAAATTACCAAATAGTTGTATGCCAAATCTATCTTGAGATATATCGGTTGGGTGTGGATTCCTATAGTCATCAACGTTATTAATATCATAGTTATATAATCCAAACCTCATAACCTCTCTACCACGGAGATATGTAGGAGTGTCTGGGCGAGGGTCTAAGCATCTATCTCTAACTACGCCTTTGTTACCTAAAATTTCTAATATCCCGTCTGGATCTCCCATGATGAGGTTATGTCCCATGATTATTTTGCCAATAACTCTTTCGCCTATAATTCCCTCGGTTGTTATGGCATTCTTATATGTTACTCCACCATCGTTCGTTATTCCTAAAGCACCGTTTGTAATTCTTAAAAAATTCATTTCATCTCTAGTATCTGCGTCTATCATTTCATGGATTGTAATTCCATATTCATTAATTGTTACAGATTGATTGACTGCTAAATTTATTTGATCAGCAACATCATCATAAAACTTCTCAATAATAGTACTTACATAGTCAGTTTTACTTTGTAATTCTTCCCATACAGGTATAGTTGCCTCAACTTGAGTAGACGTGCTTATTAATCCATTAATCAATTCCGCCAAAGTTTTTACATCGTCGCTATAATCATCAGTTACAGAAATTGTTAATTTAATAGTTTCACTGCCATAGTCAAAATCAATCTCAATAATTCTTGCTTTAGTGTCTACTTTTAAAGTTTCATGTTTTATCGAAACAATATCTGATAAATTTAACTTATTCCAATTCCATTGCTCCTCTATACATTCCAAAAAATTTACCACATCGATACTAAATGTCTTTTCTGGCAACTGCAAAGCTTTAAACTCTTTTAATCCGGACTCATATAGTTTATTAGAGTATATTTGATTTGGGTCTGTAAATTCCCTTTCTTTTGTAAAATGCTTTTTCTCACTTAGGAGTTCAGGTGTAAAGTTATTTTCTTCTGATAGAGTATTTCTTAAATTCTGAACCAATTGAACTTTATTTTCAATGATAGTTTTTTGTGCATTTACTAACTGTTCGGCTTGTTCATAAGTTGTTCGAGCAGCTACAACATCTAGCCATAACTGGGTTCCACCCATTTCATTAGCAAACTTATCATATTCTGCCTGCGTGTAGGGCTTTCCCGTAGTATCAAATCCATCAATGTCGTTTCTGATGGCATAGTAAATATAGTGCTTGTCTTGTGCTCTTATTAACTCTTGCTCAGCATGGTATAAATCTATCTCTAAATCTACTAATAAACTTCTTTCTGATTTTAAATCATCAGTTAAATTCTTTAAATTTTCTTCATTGGCATTTATTAATTCACGATAATCCAGTAATGCGTGACACAATTCGTCTGTCATATGGTGAGAGTGTTTAATTACTTCCTTAGTTACTTCATCTCTCTCAAATGGGTATATGTAATATGTATAATCCTCTATATAGTCTTGCCCTAGTGGTGACTCATCTTCTATAGATATACCATCTTTACCATAAACATACAGCCTAGTCACCATCTTATCTGTGTTAAAATCATTGCTAAGTGTTTTTAAGTAATGCCCGTAAGAAAAGTGGAGACCCCTATCGACACCTACATTCTGAGGTTCATATATATTTATTTTTTTATTTACACTATCCCAGATAATCGTACACTTATACATTTTCGCCATAGATAAAATACCGTTTAACACTGTAGATTTTCCTCTTATGGTAAATGGCAAGCCTGTATCATTAATCAAATCAAATGCAGTATCTATATGACCGATAGTCCAGTTAGTCTTCTTTAATAATCCATTTCTTTCGGTTGTTCCAGATGCATTAGTTTTTCCTTGTAATATTTCTCTAATAGTAAAGCCTTCAGTGTTGGTAACATTAAAATCTTGAATATAATCATCTGACAATTCATATGGTAACTCTAAACATTTAACCAACCTAAAGTCATTGTCATCAGTCATTTCATTGGAATATGAATTTATTAAATACAACTCTTTTTTGTTGTTGCATTCAAACTGAATAATATATCTATCCTTTATATCTTCTATAACTGGGTTGTCAATAATTTTATGATTGAACTCTATAAAGTAAGGAATTTTAAATTCCAACTCATTTACATTGCTTAATTTTATTTTTCTCTTAATATGATAAGCCTCATTTAAATTAGCTATTGTAATATTCTGTTGTACGGGAATACCGTTCACTATTTTATATCCATTTGGCTTTAATAGTTTTAACTCTGGTTTTTCTAATTTTAAATCATAATCTATAACTTTGCTCAAGTGTTCACCCCCCAACTAATAAGCTATATATTTTCTTTCTTGATACTTAAATATAAGGTTTTCAATACCTTTTATAGACAATTGAGTTAATCCTCTAGGAAGAGATAAATACTTATCGTTAAAATTGTCGTATCGGTAATGAGTCGTATTCAAGCTTTCAATGTATTTTTTTTCATTGTGTACATACAATTTTTCTTGACTAAGCAGCCCTGTAAATTTAAACTCCTCGAAATTACCAGTTACTTTAGCTATACTACATTCTAAATTTGTACCACCAGTTTTAAATGGAATATCTATCCATATTTCAGGAAGTATGTCTAAATCACCATTATTTTCAAATTCAATTAGTGTTTCTACATCAGGATTAAATCCCGATAAATTAATAGTTTTAATCTCACTATATGCCCAAGGTGCATCCGTTCTAAATGTTAGGTCTACATAACCTTGCGATAAAGCATTATGCACTAACCTACTATCGTCAACGCACATCACATAAAACATATAGTCCTCACCAACTATGCCAAAGGGTACGTAATAATCCTTAGTAAGCCAGTACGACAGTTCTCGTAGCGCTCTATCTTTGTCATTTGCGGTAACTCCAGTATGAAAACTCTCAAACCCAAATGTCAAGTTCAACTCCATAGGTTTGAAGTCCACACCATGGAAATATGGCTTTGGATTGCCGCGGATCGTTGTCTCTCTAATCTCTCGTGTGGGGATGTAGCCCTCTTCGAGCATACCTCCACCGATTGTACAATTTATTATTCCATAATCCACGCTTCTAAAACCATTATCTGCTCCTTGGTTTCTACCAAAATAAAAATCTACACCTTCCTTCACTTTTTCACCACCTTATTAATCAAAGGATGGTAGAGCTACTAAATAACTCCACCATTCAATTTTATTTCTTTAATTAACTGCGAAAACACCTGTTTACCACCATCTACGTCGCCAGTAACTTTATCAATATTAAGACTTATATTATATATATTACTACCATTAGACTTTGACACTGCACTTCCTGAACTTTTAAGCGGAGGAAGTGTTAGTTTTGGAATAATATTATTAAGCATTAAATGAGGTACTTTTGGTAAGTTATTTATAAATTCATGAAGTTTCTTTGCCTGTTCCGCATTAAATACTACTTCTGCACTAGTCTTACTACCGTGTACATTTGCTACACCAGTAAAGTCTACTACACCACCATCTCTGAAACCAGGTGCAGGGAGATGAGTATAATCTACATAGTTCCAACCATGTTTTTTTCTAATTTTTTCAGCCTCTTGGTTTAGTTTCCAAAGGTATCCGCCTTCTTCTTTTTCTTTTAATATCGTGTTAGTAGTATTACTTTCAAAAAAGCTCATATACTGCCTTTGAAGACTACCAATAATTTGTTTGTCTAAATCAGCATTAGATAAACTACTAGATCCACTATCCACTCTATTAGAATACCGCCCCAGATTCTGTAGTGATTGTTGTGCTCTTACTACAGCATAAATAGTGTTTTCCAGCTCTTGCCAACTTTTACCCATAGCATTGACTGATGTTGCAGTTTCTCGCTGCAATGAGTTTAAAATTTTTGAAATATGCTTATTAGCATTTGTATATGTACCTTTCATAATATCTTCTCTAATTGACTCATACATTCTGTCATTATTAATTAAAGTATCATACTTTTGCTCAATGATTTGAATTTCTCTTTCAGCAGAACTTTTAACCGAATCAATCTTTGCTTGTTCAGAGTTCTTTTTATCCTCAACTATTTTAGAGTTCTGATCTTTAATATCTTGAAGTTCTTGTCTTCTTAAAGTTCTTGCCCTGTCGCGCATCGTCTTGTCAATTTCACTATTGATTTTTTCTAGTTCTTTTTTAGCGTCAGCAACTCGAATATCTTTATCAACGGCGCTATCAGATAAATTTAAAGCTCGTCCCAAAGCATCTTCTGCTTCAATCTTTTGTTTTTTGAGTTCTTCTAACTGTTCATCATAATCTTCTGTTTCATTAAGTCTATCCATGTCTTTCAACATTTCATCTATAATTCCATTGTGATGTGATAACCAGTCATCAAGCAGTTTGATTTTTTTATTATATTCTTCTTCAGCTAATTTAACTTTTTGATTTACACTAGCCTTTTCTAACTCTAGCATTTCTCTGTATCCATCTTTAATGGCTGAGATAATGTCGTTGGATATTGATTCACGCTCTTGTTTTTGCTGTCTCTGCAACTGAAGAATTTTCAACTCAGTATTTCTATAGTTATCCAATAAAGATTTATATCTATCAGACTCTATATCTCCTATTTCTCTCATTAAATTTAATTCATATTCTCTTTGTGAATTTAACTCTCTAAGCATATGAATTTGAGATTCTGTTAGGGAATTTATTTTTAACCGTATGTCGCTTTTATCATCTTTGTTATTTGTTAACTCAACAAGTTCCTTCTCAAGTGATATTTGATGTTCTAAATTTTCGATGCCATTTGAATATATCTCATATAATTTATCTCTTCGCTCTTCAAAGATTTGTTTATTTAATTCCTTAATAGAGTCTGTGATACCCTCTATACTTTGTTTTAAATTCCACCATTCTTGGCTAGCCTGTGGAAGTAGTTTTGATTGTAATTCTATATAACGCTTGAAATCTTCCTCTACTTTTTTGGTTTTACCTTTTATATTATCAAGGTTAGTGATAATGCGATTGTCGCCTTCTCCTTCAAAATTAAAACCCTGACCAGATAAAGTTTTCTCTAGTTCAATCATTTCTTTACGACGTTCATTGTTTAGGTCGTTGAGTAATTGTTGACGTTGTTCATTTAGTTTAACTTCTTCTTCCATTAATTCAAGCTTTTTAACTAAGTCGTCGCCAGCTAAGTCTTGTAGAATTTTATTTTTTTGCAATAAAACATTGTTTTTATCAAGTTCTAGGCTTAGTTTTTGGTAGATATCGTATAAAGCCTTGTACTCTTCTTTGGCTGATTTAGAACCACCTTTACCATCACCTATACCTTTAAAATCAACTCCAGCAAAGTCAAATACCATACCATCAAAGGCATTTCTTTTTTTGTTTACATCTACTAGTTCGTTGTATATTGCATCAGCAAGTATTTTAGCGTTTGTGTCGTATTTACCCAACCTTTGCAATTCAACATAGTCATAAGTCAAAGAATCTGTTTGGGCATTGTAATAACGACTCCATGCAGTAGTTAATTTGCTCAAAAGTTTTTCTTCAATTGCAAGTTTAGCCTCTGCCAATGATTTGTAATTACCAAGATCAACATCATAATACTCTTTGACTTTATTAACTAGTTCAGCATTGCCCTTAATTTTTGCACTATAGAATTCTCGACTATCTTTTACCATTCGCATATAGACCTGATTTTGAACAATGCCTTCATCTTCAATT
>JAAZLD010000104.1 GCA_012799495.1 Desulfitobacterium sp.
AGATGGCCCACACCGTTAAAAAAGAGATGCTTAATTAAGCATCTCTTTTTTAACGGTGTGGGCCATCTAGGGATTGAACCTAGCACCTCCAGATTATGAGTCTGTTGCTCTAACCGACTGAGCTAATGGCCCCGATTGACTTTTATGTCTTTATCGTGGGTGCAAAAGTAACTCTTTTACACATTAGTTCCAAAAAAAATCAATCAAAATTTATACGTTCTATTGGGATTTTTAGGGAACCATCCTTTTTTCACTCGCTCTTCTTGCTCAAACACCTCTTTTATCGTCCAGAATGAAGAAAAAGCAAAGACTCCAAGTAGGGTAGAAAATAGAATATTCTCTACAAGCAAAGAAAGAAGTACTCCAATAACTCCTAGTAGTAAAAAAATCCACCAGCACTTTGTTCCCCAATAATACTCGGCTTTAACTACAACAGGGTGAAATAGACCAATAATAAGGAAAGTACAAATCCCTATGACTAATCCACTTAAGTTATATTCCATCAAAAAATCCATCATAAGTCTTCCTTCTTAAGGATGGGAATCTCTTTCTTGATACTCTGTTCCAATGAGATTAAAGTTTCTGTAGCTGTTACACCTGGAATTTGTTGCATACGGTTGTTCAGCAGGTCCATTAAATGTTCATTGTCTCTTGCATAAACCTTAGTAAGCATTGTATATGCCCCCGTAGTGAAATGACACTCTACAATTTCTGGTATCTTTCTCAATTCATCTACCACTTTTTTATACATAGAGCCTTTTTCTAGACTGATTCCTACATAAGTACATGTAGAGAACCCTAAAGATTTAGGGTTAACGTGATACCCTGACCCAACAATAACTCCACAATCTATTAAGCGCTGAACTCGTTGATGAATTGCTGCACGAGAAACACCACACTGAGCTGCAACATCCTTAAAAGGAATTCGCGCATTTAAAGAAATAATATCTAAGATCTGACGATCCAGTTTATCAATTTTTTCCATAATAATTAGATATAATTGTAATCATTGCTATCAAATAGCAAACAAATATAATTATTTATTCCAATTTAACTCCATAAATACCACAAAATACAGAAAAAGGGCACATTCTATTAATGTACCCTTTCTTTTTGCTTATTATTTGACTACCTATTTTGTAATATCTAATAATTCCACCTCAAAGATAAGCATTGAGAATGGGTTAATTTTTCCTGTATTAGCCTTACCATAAGCTAGCTCTTGTGGAATATAAACTTTCCACTTAGAACCAACAGGCATTAGTTTAAGTGCTTCTGTCCACCCTTTTATCACACCTGTTACTGGGAACTCTGCAGGTTCTTCTCGTTCATATGAGCTATCAAATATAGTTCCATCTAGAAGTTTTCCTTCATAGTGCACCTTTACTGTGTTCTCATCAGTAGGGATTGCTCCTTTTCCTTCTCGAAGGATTTCATATTGTAAACCACTCTCCGTAGTAACGACTCCTTCTTTTGCTTTATTTTCAGCTAAAAACTTCTCACCCTCTGCTTTATTCTCTCCAAACTCTTCAAGCATTTGTTTCTCTTGAAGCTTATCAAATCCTTCTTTTGCAATTAACTCGGCTTCATCCTGAGTTATAACACCTTTATCCAATAATCCAGCATTGAATCCAGCTAAGAATTGCTCTTTATTAATTCCTTGTCCAGACTCTCCAAAAAATTGCTTGTTAATTCCATCAACCATTTGGCTACTGATTTGATGACCTATTTGTAGCCCTGCTAGGTAAGCAGCATCTTTTTTACCAGACTTATTTGCACCTTCATTAACACCTTTAATAAAATCATCAAAATAGGTTGAGTCTAAATCCATCTGATTAAAAAGATAATCCTTTAACCCACGTGTATTTGCTAAACCAACAGAATATGATAAAGTATCTAACTCTGTTTTAAGATTTGCTTTTGGAACTGAAGTTGTACAAGAAGCTAGTCCTGCAGCAACAGCAATTGTTAGTAATGTTCTTTTTTTCATCTCTATATAATTCTTTATGTGTTATAATACTTCTAATAACTCTACCTCAAAGATTAAAGCACTGTGAGGAGGAATCATCTCACCTGCACCATGTGCACCATAGGCCAACTCCGATGGGA
>JAAZLD010000011.1 GCA_012799495.1 Desulfitobacterium sp.
AATTCTGGTATTATACATGGTTTCAGCAGTCATTTATATTATGAATAAATTTGTTATATCAGTCAACTACCGCTCCTAGTTATACTTGCTTGGTAATTTTAAATAAGTCTATAAGGCCTTCATCATTCAAGCGAATAATTCCTTCACCTTTTTCCTTAGTAGTTGTCCCATCTTCCTTTCTTTTTTCCACATCAACAATAAAGTAGTATTGGAGTTGACTTTCCTTACTTTTCTCTAGAGCAATTCTATCTACAAGATAAACACACTTATCTTCATAGGCTTTCTGTAGATATTTTGTGGCGTATCCCGTTGAGAGCAATTTCTCCATAGCGGCTTCAGTACAATAGGGGCGGTAGTCTTGTAAAATACTTTCAAACAATTCATCTCCTAACTCTACTAGGCCATCTTTCTTATCTCTTTGGAGAATATACTCTTGTGTGTTTTGGAGAAATTTCTCATATAGAGCAGTACTTTCAACATGATATAACTGGTTGAGAAAACCCTTAATATTCTCTTCACCAACAGATTGAGAACCTTGACAACCAATTAGCACTAAACTTAAAGCTAAAAGTATGTAGAAAGATAATCTTTTCACAATTCCCACTACCCCTTTCATCTACAACTACAGGATAGTTCTGCCATCTGCAAATTATTACTATCTTAATTATAGTACACCTCAGATAAGAGAAAAAGGTAAATTATTAAGGTCATTACTAAGAATTTTTGTGTACTTGCTCTATAACAAGTCATCATCTGGAAGGAATATACAGTTAATTGTCGAATAATTCCTTAATTGGAGGGATTTCATGTTTGCACAAGTATATGGTTTGGCTATAAACGGCTTACAGGCCCATTTAATACGTGTAGAAGTGGATGTGTCCAATGGACTGCCTGATTTCTCAATTGTAGGTCTACCTAATACAGCAGTTCGCGAAGCTCGTGAACGGGTTCGCTCCGCCATTAAGAATTCCGGGTTTGATTTTCCATTACAGCGTATAACTGTCAACTTAGCCCCAGCTGATTTAAAAAAGGATGGCTCAGGGCTAGATCTTCCTATTGCCATAGGAATATTGGCTGCAACAGGACAGTGTTCTACACCGAGTCTTGACCAATTGGTCTTTGTAGGAGAGCTTTCCTTGGAAGGTCAGCTTCGCCCAGTTCCCGGCATTTTAGCTATGGCTGTATCCTTAGCTAAAGATTCAAAATATAATCTAATTGTTCCACCAGAAAATTTATCAGAAGCAAAATTGATCGAAGAAATCAAATGCGGTGCTTCTCCATACCTCTCCGAGTTAGTAGCTGCTATAAACCAAATGCCCCATTCAGCTGATAGTTCACTTTCTCCTTCTCATTCAAATTTAGACTTTCATGATAATCCTCTCTTTTCAGCTAGCAATATAGAAAATAGTATCTCAGTACATACTGGTTTTTCAATTAACTCTATTACAAATAATTCTACCTTCCTTCAGCAACCAAACTCTTCATCAGACTTTATAGATATAAGTACTATTAAAGGACAACTTCAAGCCAAAAGAGCTTTGGAGATTGCTGCTGCAGGAGGTCATAATATAATTTTGGTTGGTCCACCCGGCTCAGGAAAAACACTCCTAGCTAAAGCCTATGCAGGAATTCTTCCTCCACTTACACGGTCTGAAAGCCTTGAAGTTACAAAGATTTACAGTATTGCCGGACTATTGGGCCATAATGGACATCTAATCACTAACAGGCCTTTTCGGCAACCTCATCACTCTGCTACAGCAGTAGGGATTTTAGGTGGAGGAAGGGATCTAAAGCCTGGTGAATTGATTCTGGCTAACCATGGAGTATTATTTTTAGATGAACTTCCAGAATTCTCGCGAGATGTCTTAGAGTCTCTGCGCCAGCCTTTAGAAGATAGGGAACTTACTATTACACGCCAACGTGGTAGTGTTAGATATCCGGCCCGGCTTAGTATTGTCGCAAGTATGAATCCCTGCCCTTGTGGATGGTATGGTGATGGAAACCGTCCTTGTACTTGCACTCCCCGTCAAATCCATAATTATCGCAATCGCATATCTGGTCCTCTTCTGGATCGTTTTGACCTCCATATTGAAGTGCCCCGTGTTGAATTTGAAGAACTTCATGACATTAGTCCAGGAGAATCATCAGCAACGGTACAAAAACGGGTCCTCAAAGCCCGAGAAATTCAATGGACTCGTTTAGGTGAAAGCCGAACTAATGCAGAAATGAGTGCCCAGGAAACTGCTCAACACTGTTCCTTAGACCCATTGGGTCAAGAGTTACTGAGAAGAACATTTAAACAGCTAAATCTAAGTGCCCGGAGCCATGACCGGATTCTCCGACTTTCCCGGACAATTGCCGATCTAGAGGGAGAAAAAGATATTGAACCACGTCATTTAGCAGAAGCCCTGCAATATCGGGCACTGGATCCTGCCACTTGATTTTAATCATTATCCTTGGCTTAAATTTAACAAAAGATACCTAAAGACGAAACTAATCCTATTAGGGATAGTTTCGTCTCTTTTTTGTCGCGTCATCAACAATTCTACTTCATTTAGGAATGAGTACTTTAAATATTGTTCCTTTTCCAACTTCGCTTTCTACTTTTATTTCCCCATCATGGGCTTCTACGATCATCTTAACAATGGAAAGACCTAACCCCATGCCCCCTTCTTTGCGGGTGCGAGCTTTATCTACCCTATAGAAGCGGTCAAAGATATGGGGCAAGGCTTTAGGAGGTATTCCCTCCCCTTGATCCTCTACACTAAATTGGATCTTATCAACTAAATCTTCAACTTGTATTCCTACTTTTTTGCCAGTTGGAGTATGGCGAAAAGCATTTTCCGTAAGATTAATAAATACTTGTAAAAGCCGATCTCGATTAGCATAAATGGTTCCTGGCTTGATCTCGATCTCCAGATCTATCCCTAATTCATCAGCCCGGCCTTGGAAGCGGTAATAAAGTTCTTGTAAAAATTGAGCTAAATCTATCTCCTTCTTCTCAAATTCCTTCCAACTTTCAAAACGATCTAGCTCTTGAAGTTCAGCTACCAACTTGGCTAGACGTTTTGCCTCTTCCAAGACCAAATCTATATGTTCTTCCTGTTCTCCTTTGGGAATCACCCCATCTTGAATAGCTTCTAAATAGCCTTGAATTAGGTGGAGGGGAGTCCTAAGCTCATGGGTGACACTTGCCATAAATTCACGTCGTTCTTTTTCAGCCCTTAAAGAAGCCGTGATATCCCGCAAGACCACCACATATCCTTGCATTCCTTCTATTGCTTGGGTTTTAGCCATAGCTACTTGCAAGACTTGAGTATCTAGGTTGAAGTTTAGTTTAGCATCCCCTTCAATCTCTTCCATGAATTGATGTAGGAAAGTAAATATTTTTCTTTTCCGCTCATTTGATTCTTCTTCGGAATTGTTACCTTGCCAAAGAGCTTTTGCTGGCTCGTTACAATAAAGTATTTCTCCTTCCTCGTCCAGCATAATTACTCCATCACTAATTCCTTCCACAACACCCAGTAAGAGATTGCGTTCTTCAGATAGCCAAGTCATATGATTTTTAAGACTTTCTCCCATAGAGTTGAGAACATCAGCCAACTCACCAAGTTCATCCTTGCTACGAACTCCTTGGATGGGTTGAAAATCTCCTTCTGCCATTCTCCTAGCTCCCTTTTGCATGATAGCCAAAGGTCTAGTAACTTGTCTTGCGAAGATCAAGCTAACTAATGTGGCCAAGACTACAGCAACTAAAGATACATAGAGAATCATTCTTTTAAAGGCATCAATACTATCTTGGACTGGAGCTGGTGAAGTCCCCAAAACCACAATAGCTTCACTGGGATTGCCAATAGGTGCTGCAGCAATTAACATAGCCTGTCCAGTCTGGTTACGAGGCAGGGCCTTAATAGTGATCACTTTGCCGCTAAGTACTTCCGCAATATCAGAGCGAGTTAAAAAGTCTGAGGGATAAAGGGAACGAATCAACCAACTCATTTCACCTGAAGCATCTCCCCAGCCAATTCGATCATTAGCACCAAAGCTAGAAGCCACATTTTCTCCTTTAATCGCAATAATATCACTGAACCGATCTATAACAACCATCTGAGTATCGGAAGACAAACGAATTTCATCTATTGCAAAAAGCATCTGGGACCAATTAGGTTGTTCCTCAAGGTATTGTGAAATTTCTCTCACTTCATCACCTAGAGAGTCTAAAGTTTGTTGAAAATAAAAATCCCCAAACAGTAAAGTTATCGTAATAGCCAAACCACCAAGAACCGCTAGAATTAAAGCGGTGATAGCTACCCAAAGTTTTATACTAATACTATGAGGCCGCAGATCAAACTTCAACTCGTTCTCCTCTTTCCCCAAGAATTAATATTTAATCACTCCTGCGTTAGGTAGAAAATTTAATCGTTTGCCGCATCAGGGTCAAATTTATATCCTACCCCCCAGACTGTTGCCAACATTCTTCTAACTTGCGGATCCACTAATTTTTCGCGAATTTTTTTAACATGAGTATCAACAGTACGGGCATCTCCATAAAAATCATATCCCCATACAGTCTCCATTAACTGCTCTCTTGAGAAGACTCGACTAGGGTTTTTAGCTAAGAAATACAGCAGTTCAAATTCTCTTGGAGTAAAATTAATCTGCTCTTCTCCAATAGTTACTCTATGCTTATCCTTTTCGATTTTCAAAGGGCCATAGACTAACACTGAAGTTTTAGGTGTTAGCTTACCCCCTGAGCGACGTAATAATGCCTTTACTCTCGCCACTAATTCTTTTGTGCTAAAAGGTTTTACTAAATAATCATCTGCTCCTAACTCTAAGCCTAATACCCGATCGAATTCTTCTCCTCGTGCTGTTAACATGATAATAGGGATATCGGATTTTTCCCGAATTTCTTTACAAACCTTCCAACCATCTACTTCTGGCATCATAAGATCTAATATTAACAAAGAATAGTCGCGTTTTTCTACCTTTTCGATAGCTTCACGGCCATTTTCTGCTTCATCTACTTGATATCCTTCATGTTCTAAGTACATTCTCACTAAATGGCGAATACGTTCTTCATCATCTACAATTAAAATCGGGTTCATGGCCAAGCCTCCTCATAATTGTCCTATATAGACATTGTATCATAGGGTCACAATCTAACAAATATCCCTTTTAAATACCCTTAATCCAACGTATCTCAGGTGTTTTACCTTGATTTTCAGAAGTCCGGATAGCTATACAGTCAATGCGAATTTGAGGCCAATTCTTGTACTTCTTTTCTTTGATAAAATATGTTGCTATTTTTTGCAAACGCAAGCGTTTCTGATAATTTATACTTTCCTCACCCCACCCCATTCTACCAGTAGAACGAGTACGTACTTCAGCAAAAACCAAGGTTTGATTATCTTGAGCAATGATATCCATTTCCCCTAGGGAACAGCGATAATTCCTCATTATTATCTTCAAGCCTTCTTTTCGAAGAAATTTTGCAGCTAATTCCTCTCCATAGCTTCCAGTTTTTATTCGTTTATGAGTCATTTTCCTCAACTCCCGAAGGTTTGTGAGATTTATTTAGTTCCTATGTTAAATCTCTCCAAGTTACAATTCTTCAATTTCCTGACAAAACCCTTTTTCTTTTCCAATACCATAGGCAACATTGAGTCATGTACAAATTTTTACATAAAGCGAATCCAATACCACGAAAGAGGTAGTACCTTGGTAATGGTATTAAAAAAGAGGTTGTTGCTAAAGGACATTTCGCCCAATTGCAACAACCTCTTAAACTACATTACATTTATTTAACTAGACTACTGGCTGCCGTAAGGGCCATTTGAGCCAATGGTGTAGGATAAATCCCTAGGATAATAGTTATTATCATAGAGAATACCATACCAAATTTCGCCGCACCTTGTACTGGAACAGAAGGTAAACCATCAGAACTTCCAGTATACATTACTCTTACAACTGACAAGTAGTAGTAAACGGAGATCATACTCATAACAAACCCGATAACAGCAATCCAAACTACTCCAGAGTCGATTACAGCTGAAAAGAGGTAGAATTTACCTACGAATCCGGCTAATGGCGGGATACCAGCTAAAGAGAGGAAGGAGATAGTTAGTACAGCTGCAGCTAGTGGGGAGCGTTTAGCCAAACCAGAGTAGGCTGAGATTTCAGTGCTTCCCTGAGATTGAGCTACATGAGTAATAACTGCAAAGGCACCCATGTTGGCAAAGATATAGATCATCAGGTAGAATATTACCCCTTTTACACCGTTTTCCAAAGCTTGAATTGTCGGTGTGGATACAGCGATGATACCAACAATGACATAGCCTGCCTGAGCAATTCCGGAATAAGCCATTAGGCGTTGGATATTCTTTTGTGGGAAAGCCATTAAGTTACCAATAATCATGGTCAAGGCTGCCAGTACCAAAAGAATTACATAGCCTGTCTCGGCAAATCCTTGGTTGTATAGCATAAGAAGAAAGAATCTCACAATTACTGCAAAACCTGCTGCCTTAGAGGCAGTTGCCAAGAAAGCGGTAACAGGTGAAGGAGCACCTTCATAGATATCTGGCGCCCACATATGGAAAGGCACCAAAGTAATCTTAAATCCAAAACCCGCCAAAATCATAACTGTAGCTAAGATAGTTACAGGACTCAACTGACTACCTAAGGCCTGAGCAACAGAAAAGATTTGGGTAGATCCTGTTAGGCCATAGATGAGGCTTATACCGTAGAGAAGAATGGCTGAGGAAGAAGCACCTAGTACCAAGTACTTGATACCTGCTTCCGAGGATTTCGGATCATTGGGATGATAAGCTACCAAGATAAAGAAAGTAATAGTCATCATCTCTAAACCGATATACATGGTGATTAAATCACCGGCACCAGCCATAAGAATCATACCTAAAGTAGCTAACATCAATAAGGGGTAGAATTCACCGCGATGAGCAGCAAATTGACCTACATAAGCCTTTGAGGAGAGTATTACTAGTAACAATGCTACAAGGAACATTATTTTAAATATTCCTGCAAACTGGTCGTGAATAAACATTCCTTGCAAGAATAAAGCATTCTTGCTAAAGAAGAAATCATAGATGGCATATATTAGGGTTCCTAAGGTGGCGAAGAGGGCTAGAGAGAACATTCCTTTTCTTGAGCCGCGAGGCAGAATTAACCCGATTATAAATAAGCCAAGACCAAGGACTGCCATAATGATTTCTGTAGAGAGTAGCGAAAGTTCGAAATTCACCATTAGAACAACCCTCCTATCTTCGCCTGGGTTACTGCTTCAATAGCCTCGACTAACCCTGAGGATTGAATCCCAGCATCAATAAGTTGCAGCACAGTATTGGGGAATACTCCTGCATAGACAATAACAAAGACTAAAACTACTAAGGGAACTAACTCTGGACCCCGTAGATCTTTTAGGTGATCCCATTCGGAACGACGTGGTCCAAATAATACATTGGCAATAAGGCGGAGGGAATATACTGCTGTAATAATGATACCAAAAATACCGATTACAGCTAGTACTGGAAACTCTCGTACAGCACCCATGAAGATGGTAAACTCACCAACGAAGTTAACAGTACCTGGTAGACCC
>JAAZLD010000105.1 GCA_012799495.1 Desulfitobacterium sp.
TCAGCATCTGCACCACCAATTAAAGCTGTTAAATTTGGTAACGATATCGTCCTTGGTGATGAGACTGTTCTTTTCCGTCATGATAAAACTTTCTACCACCCAACAGCTATTTTGGTTGAAGTATCTGATGATTTAGAAGATGATGCTATCAACGCTAAATTAGAAGAGATCAAAGGCTTGGATTTTGAGCGGGTAGGTCTACAATACCATCTAGATGGAGTAGCCGTAGTTGAAAAATCCGGTAATCCTGAGCGTTTTGCTCAAGTTGTAGGACAGGTAGCTGCTGCAACAGATCGCTCCTTACTACTTTTGAGTGAAAATGTGGATGCTTTGAAAGCGGCTTTACCAGGTGTAGCTGATCGGAAACCTCTGGTAGGTTCTGCAGTAGAAAGCAATTATGAAGAAGTAGTAAAACTGGCTAAAGAGCATAATGTTCCCGTAATCATCAAAGCTGACGGATTAGATGCCTTAAGCGAATTAGTGGAAAAAGCTCAAAAGCTTGAATATAAAGAGTTTGTTCTCGATCCCGGTTCAAGAAAACCAAGCCAAACCATGGCCAACTTAACTCATATGCGTCGCTTAGCTATTAAAAAGAAATTCAGACCTTTTGGCTATCCTGTAATTGCCTTCACTACTAAAGATGAGCCATTGGCTGAGGTTACAGAAGCTTCTGTATATGTTGCGAAATATGCTAGCGCAGTTGTTCTTAAGGCTTCTACTAAAGCCCAACTCTTACCTCTTATGTCCTGGCGTCAGAACCTCTATACTGACCCACAAAAACCAATTCAAGTTGAACCTGTTCTCCATGCTGTAGGAGAAGTAAATGAAAATTCACCTGTTTACCTAACAACTAACTTCTCCTTAACATACTACAGTGTAGAAGGTGAAGTAGAAGCTAGTAAGGTTCCTAGCTATATCTTACCTATTGATACAGACGGAACTTCTGTCCTTACAGCTTATGCTGCAGGAAAATATGAGCCTGAGCAAATTGCGAAAGCTTTGGAAGCTAGCGGTGTAGCAGATAAAGTAAAACATCGCAAGCTGATCATCCCTGGCTATGTAGCAGTTATCTCCGGTAAGTTAGAAGAAGTATCTGGGTGGAAAGTTATTGTTGGACCTCGTGAATCCAGCGGAATCATTTCCTTTACACGTACACTAGAACTGTAAGAAAGTAGATATATAGATTGCAGTATTAGTTGTTTGCAGTAGGAGGGGGAGGAGTCGTTGAAGTACAATGTCACATTTATGCCGGATAATCAGGTAGTAGAGGTAGAAAAAGGAACTTCCCTGATCAAAGCCGCATCACAAGCTGGGATCTTCATTAAATCCAGCTGTGGAGGAAAGGGAACTTGTGGAGCTTGTAAAGTAGTTGTTCTTGAGGGTGAAGCCCAAACAGATCGAACTGGTAACTTAACACCTGAACAGCTTAGTCGGGGAGTGCGTTTAGGGTGTCGTACCTTCGTTGAAGATAACCTTACTGTGGAGGTTCCGCCTGAGTCTCGCCTTCAAGATCACCAGGTATTACTTGAAAACAACTCTTCCTTACTTCGAGAATCCAGCAAGGATCTTTTAAGTCACTATGGATTTCATCCACTTGCGCGGAAAGTCCAAGTTAGCTGCAGTGAACCTAGTCTCACTGACAACGCTAGCGATTGGGCCCGTTTGTCCCTAGAAATCAAGCGTACTCTTCAATCCGAAAAACCAATAAAAATACCATTATCGGTAATGCAAACTCTACCGGAAGCTTTGCGTAAAGGAAACTGGAATCTATCCGTTACTTTATCAGATTTAGAATCAGAATACACTGTTATTCGGGTGGAGCCAGCCAATTCAAAGCCAGCCTTTGGATTAGCAATCGATATCGGTACTACAACTGTAGTTGTATATTTAGTCAATCTTGACAATGGAGAGGTTATTGATAAACAGGGTGCTTATAATAAACAAGCTCATTTTGGCGATGATGTAATTTCCCGGATTGTTTATGCTGTGGAAAGCGAAGAAAGCCTTAAGGAGATGCAAAATGCAGTAGTAGAATCCCTCAATGCTTTGATTGGCGACATTCTTAAGCGGCAAAATCTCGAAAGCTCGGATCTTGCTACTGCAGTTATTTCAGCAAATACCACTATGGCTCAGCTTTTCCTAGGTATAGATCCACGTTATATTCGATTAGAGCCCTATATTCCCACAGCAAATTGGATACCTTCAGTACCTGCAAAGGAAATCGGTCTTAACATTCTACCAGAAGGTCTAATTCATACATTTCCTTCTGTAGCCAGCTATGTAGGAGGAGATATAGTATCTGGTACTCTAGCTACAGATATAGCAAATTCTGAAGAAATAGTACTTTTTATCGATATAGGTACTAATGGTGAAATAGTACTTGGTAATCAGGATTGGCTAGTTTCATGTGCTTGTTCTGCAGGTCCGTGCTTCGAAGGAGGAGGTATCCTCTTTGGAATGCGGGCAATGCCTGGAGCCATTGAACGTGTAGTTATTGATCCAGAAACATTAGATGTAAGTCTTAAGGTAATAGGTCGAGTACCTCCAGTAGGTATCTGTGGTTCTGGTTTGGTTGACTGCCTTGCTAAATTAAGGGAGGCAGGGGTAATAGATAGGGCAGGTAATTTCCAGATGGGTCATCCTTCACAGTCGGACCGACTTAGGGCCACTGATGAGGATAAGGAATTTGTACTATCCTGGGCTCACCAATCTGGCGGAGATAAGGATGTTGTCATTACAGAAAATGATGTTAAAAACCTTATTCGGGCAAAGGGAGCCATATATGCAGGGATTCGGTCTTTGCTCCAAACAGTTGCTATGGAAATGGAGATGATCGATCGAATCATTATCGGTGGTGGATTTGGTAACTACCTTAATGTTCATGAATCTGTGCGCATAGGTTTACTACCAGATTTACCTCATGACAAATTTGAGTTTTTCGGTAATTCATCTGTTAAAGGCGCCCACCTTGCTTTGCTTTCCCGAAAAGCTTGGAAAGAAGCAGAAGAACTTGGGCGTAAGATGACATATATCGAGCTTTCCATAGGTAATACATTTATGGACGAGTTTGTTTCTGCTCTATTCCTACCCCATACAGACCTAACGTTGTTCCCATCTATAAAGGAGTAACACAGAGAAAGCATTGGAGGGAGTAATTATGACAAAATATGTTGCAGTTGCCGGAAAAGGCGGAGTAGGTAAAACAACGTTCACAGCCCTATTGCTGCGCCAATTGGTTGAGAACTTTAAAGGAAAGACCATTTTGGCAGTAGATGCGGATCCCAATGCTAATCTCGATGAAGCTCTGGGTTTTACCGTAGAATCTACCATCTCAGAAATGTTAGAGGATACTAAAGATCCCAAAGCAATACCCGAAGGTATGCCTAAAAACGTATTTGTAGAATATAAACTTCAACAATCTTTGGTAGAGTCTGAATACATTGATCTTTTAGTTATGGGTGGTCCCCAAGGTCCAGGTTGTTACTGCTATCCAAACGATTTATTAAGAAAGCATCTAGAGGATTTAGGTGGCAACTACGACTTTGTTGCTGTAGATACGGAAGCAGGGTTAGAACATATTAGCCGTAGGACAATACCACAGATCGATATAATGTTTGTTATCAGCGACTCTTCTGCAAGAGGAATACGTTCAGCTGGTAGAGTTTATGAGTTAATTAAAGGCTTAAGCTCTTCAGTTACAGAGGTTTATCTAGTGGTTACAAAAACAAAAGAGGGTCATTTAGAATCCTTAAAAGAAGAGATAGATAAGACTGGGCTCCAACTAATAGGAGATATTCCACTAGATCCTAATGTGGTTTCTAGTGATTTGGCAGGTAGTCCTTTGTATGATTTACCATTGGACTCTCCTGCAGTTCAAGCTGTACAGAAGATAGTTGAAAGAACCTTTAAATAAGGATAGGAAACTTAAGAGAGGAGAGAGGTTCAAATGGCCGTAGCCCTCATTAAAGAAAGATATCAAAATAGTGTCAGTGAGCTTACTATAGGTGCAACTCCCGAAGAAGGCGGTACTCGTACTTCTGTAATAAAAGTAGGTGGAGATGGTACTCTACCCTTCCTCCACTTTGAAGGTGAAATGAAAAATCGCCCCGTAATTGCTATGGAAGTTACAGATGTTCCACCTGTTTGGAGTGAAACTCTTAATAGTTATTATAAAGATGTATATAATGATCCCGTAGCATGGGCAAAAAAATGCGTTGAGGAATATAAAGCTGACCTACTCTATGTAAAACTAATTGGTGCAAACCCTGAAGGAGAAAACCGCAGCCCTGAAGAGTGTGCAAAAGTAGTTAAAGATATTCTTGGAGCAGTAGGTGTTCCTTTAATCGTTTCAGGTTGTGAAGATCCGGAGAAGGATAATGAAGTAATCGCCGCGGTAGCAGAAGCCGGTGCTGGGGAAAATCTCTTGATTGGAGTTGTAGAACAAGATAACTACAAATCCATTACAGCCGCTGCAATGGTTCATAGACATAGTGTTATTGCCCGTTCACCATTAGATATCAATATATGTAAACAATTAAATATTCTAATTTCTGAGATGGGCTTACCCCTTGATCGGATTGCTATAGACCCAATGATCGGTGGATTGGGCTATGGTATTGAATATGCCTATTCCATTATGGAAAGAGCTCGTTTAGGCGCTTTAGCTAATGATAAAATGCTATCTATGCCAATGATTTGCACAGTTGGTTATGAAGCAAATCGTGCTAAAGAAGCTAATGCTTCAGAAGAAGAATTCCCTGGCTGGGGAGATGTTAAAGAGAGAGCGATTCTTTGGGAGACCATGACAGCTACTGCCTTATTGCAAGCAGGTGCTAGCATTCTTTTAATGAGAAACCCTGATGCTGTTAGACTCGTTAAGGAAAATATTGACGATATGATGGTTTCCAATGAATAAGAGCTAAGAGATTACAAACATAGTGTAAGGGAGAATAAATGCCTTATAATGAAAGGACGTGGAGTTAGTGATTATTATTGGTGAACGGATTAATGGTATGTTTAAGGATATTGGGGAAGCTCTTCGGAATAAAGATCCCAAACCTATTCAAGAATGGGCCGTAAAACAAGAAGAAGGGGGCTCCCATTACCTAGATGTTAACTCCGGACCAGCGGTTCCTAATGATGAGCGACCTGAAGCATACGAGTGGATGGTTAAAGTAATTCAAGAAGTTAGTGACCTACCTATATGTCTAGATTCCACTAACTACGATGCTATCGAAGCAGGTTTAAAACTCCTAAAACGCCCTGGTATGATCAACTCTTGTCCTGCTGAAAGAGATAAAATAGAGCGTGTATTCCCCATGGCAGTTAAATATAATGCTGCTCTCATTGGCTTGACAATGGATAACAAGGGAATTCCTAAAGATGCTGAGAATCGGATTGTTTTTGCAATGGAATTAGTAGCTGCAGCAGATGAGTTTGGTTTACCATTTGATGAACTCTATATTGACCCCCTCATCTTGCCATGCAATGTTGCCCAAGATCATGCTCCAGAAGTTCTCGAATCTATCCGTATGGTAAAAACCCTAGCTAATCCAGCGCCTAAGACAGTCCTTGGACTATCCAATGTATCTCAAAAAGCTCCTGATCGTGGCTTAATCAATCGCACCTATCTAGCAATGGCTATGGCTGTTGGCTTAGATGCTGCTATTATGGATGCAAATGATGATGAATTAGTTGACGTAGCAGCAACTTGCGAAATTCTCTTGAATAATAGTATTTACGCTGATTCTTATCTAAAGGTATTCCGTCAACGCTAAGTCAATACAAAAAAGCAAAAAAGAGCTAAGAATTAAGATCTGGATTGATAATACCTTAAAAATATAAGGTTTTGATTAGATAAAGACCCCCTTTGGGGGTCTTTATCTATAGAAACAGATAGGTATATAACTTAAAGAAAATAGAAAATTAAATAAAATACAGAAATAAGTTAATAAATCTGATAGATGTAATTCAAAAGTAAAATAGATGTTATTGAAAAATAAGATAGCAAGAATAAGACATACTCCGTAAGATTTCTGCATAGCTATTTAACAAAACTTTCTAAAGCCATTCGATGCAGAATTAAAGGTAATACGGAGGTGTACTTATCTTGCAAACTTTTTTTAAGGAAAATCCCGAAATTAATCAATGGGTTGACTTATTAGTTGAAAAGCTAATTACAATCAATATCTTAAATGGCAAAGATGCTGATTCGGAATTTCATGAAAGTCGTTTATTGGTAGAGAATATTGCCAAAGCCTTTCAAGAAATCCTTCATCTTCCACAAGAAGCTTTAATAGACGGGATCCAGCAGCTTGTTGAACAAAAGCTACCTGATCAGCGAGTGGTGGAAAATTTTCCGGATTTTTTCTTATTTATGCATAAAGTAATTTTATCGGGATTACAAAGTCTCGAAAACAATCAAAAGGAGATTATTCCCCAACAAGTTGCTAATCTTAAACAATTAAAAGATAAATATACTAATGGAACTTCTACATCTAAAGTTATTCTTAATGGAAGTCTGTCAGTAGCTCAAGAGATAGATTCTTCCTTTTCTTTAAGAGAGCACTTACTAAAGTCTATGGAAGTTTATAATGGTTCATTGTCAGATAACGTTTCTATAAATAAAATATCTATAAATAAGGAAATCCTTGAACTAGATGAATCATCAAAGGATAGTGATTCAAAAAATAGCCTATTAGAAAATAATCTATCAATAGAGAATGAAGCAGCAGATGACCTAGCTAAAACTTCTCTTACTGAAGTCCCTATGGCAGAACTTTCAGAGGAAATTTTCCAACTAAGCGAACCACTGGAAAAAGAGTCTCAGCAAATAAACTTTCAAGTAGGAGGGTCCCGGCTATTAGAATCTGAGGTATTAGAAGCTCAGTTAAAAGATTCTCAGCTAGAGCTTTCTGATTTAATGGAACTTCAAATAGATGGCACTGAGCTAGATAAATCTCATATAGAAATATCCCAGCACAAAAAATCCGCTCTAGAGGATATTCAAAAAGAATATGGGCAACCTGAAGAGTTTCAAGAACAAGATCTTTCTATAGAAGAATCAATAACAAAAGAATCATTTCCAGCATTAAGCACTGCTATACTAGAGGAGCCTAAAGAGTTTCTAGCTACACCTAAACTTCCACCTAGAGATCCTTTTCGCTTTAATAAAAGAAAAAGAGCTAAGGATGGGACTTTGGGTAGACAACCTAACACCGATGATACTTTAATCCCGGTCCCCGAGGAAAACTCTAAGATTTCCCAAAAACCTCAGCAGGAGACTCCAGAAAATTGTAGAGGTCTTGAGCAAGCTTTAATGAAAGTTTTCCCTCAGAGACCTATTAGTTGGTATGTCACCATTGAAGAGCATTCATTTCTTGCCCGATGCGAATCAACTTTAATTTTTCTCTCTGATCAAACTGAAGAAGTTGCAGCTATATTTAAGAAAATGAAAGCCCTTGGTTATGAGGTTGTAGTTTTTCGAAATCAAGACTTATTTTATCCACGAAGGCTCGAACGGGCTTTGCGCTTGAGAAGTCGTTAAATAATTCCTATAGTCAACCCTCTTAAGAGCTTTTCCCTGAAAAGTAGGAGTTCAAGAATAAATGTCGAATAGATTATTTTGTAGAGAGAAATGCAGGGTAGTGAAAAGAGGGACTAAAATTGGCTGACCGTTTGGGTGTGATAATGAGTAATACCCTTAAAGCTATTGAATCTGGAAAAGAAGAAATATTTTTAATTGCTGAATCCGCTCGAGCCGAAACCCAACGGCTTACAAATGAACTTGAAATTCTTAAGGAAGAGCTTTTTAAGACTATTGAAGAAGTAGATAAGTACGAACAGATGGATCGACGTCTGCGTCACCAACTTATGATAGTAAGTTGTGACTATACAGATTATTCTGAAAATGAGATGCTCGACATTTATACTAAAGCTAGAGATGTTCAGACTCAGCTAAAAATATTACAATCTCAAGAATTGCAATTGCGTTCTCGAAGAGATGATTTAGAACGTTCTTTAAGGCAGATGGAATCTACTATTGAGCGTGCCGAAAATCTCCTTAATCAGGTATCCTTAGCCATTAGCTTCTTGCATGGAGGACTAACTGAGCTTGCACAAGGACATAATTCTCCAGAACAGCA
>JAAZLD010000106.1 GCA_012799495.1 Desulfitobacterium sp.
CTCTATATTTGAACTAATTCAAAGGGGAGTAGCTATACAGCAAAGTCGTCATTACGGAGAAGATCCCGGCTTTGTTGGCAACATTAGTTGTTTGCAAGACCTTTGCCTAAGGTGGTGAAGGTCTTTTCTATGTCATAAATTAGTTTGTCCGAATGTATTCCGATAAAGTATACCAGAGAATTTAAAGAATCCTGTATTTAAGAAAGGAAGACAAGAATGGAGCTATTTAGTCCCGAATTTTTTTCCGCACTTATATCGATCATTATAATGGACCTAGTTCTCGGAGGAGATAACGCTATTGTCATTGGCATGGCCGCTCGCAATCTGCCAGCTGAGCAACAAAAGAAAGTTATTTTCATGGGGGCTGGGGGAGCCGTTTTGATCCGGACCATAGCCACTGTTTTAGCAGTTCATTTGTTAAAAATACCAGGTCTTATGTTTGCAGGGGGCCTTTTACTGGTTTGGATGGCCTATAAACTGCTCACAGATGATAAAGAATCTGGTGGAGATATTAAAAGTGCCTCTAATATTTGGGGAGCTGTAAAAACAATCATTATTGCTGATGCTGTTATGGGCTTGGATAATGTGCTAGCTGTAGCTGGTGCAGCTAAAGGAGAGCCTCTCTTAGTTATCTTAGGCTTATTAATCAGTATTCCCATTGTGGTATGGGGAAGTACTTTAGTAATCAAAGCTATCAATCGTTTTCCCATTATCATCCCCGTCGGAGCTGCAGTCATTACCCATACAGCTGTTACTATGATTCTGGCAGAGAATTTTGTCAAGAATTTTATCCCCGTAAATGCCCTATTAGAATGGGGACTCAGTGCTGTTTTGATTACTCTAGTCTTATTCTTAGGTCATCGTAAGAACAAAGCTAACGAAATAGAACCTACAAAAAATGCTGCCCGCTAAACAGGTTTTTAGATTTAATATAGTTACTGGTTTTTGATTTGATAATCACAGAAGAAGCGCCACATACCTTAAAGTATATAGCGCTTCTTCTTTATTTAAATTGAAAGCTGCTTTTATTCCCATACAATATGGTATCATTTGTTACTATACTTGATAAATCCCTTTTATTTCTTGAGACCTTAATTTTTATGTTCTATTCTCCAAACTCTGACTTACTGGGGTTCAAAAGTCAGGGCATCCACAAACTCTTCTTGAAAGTCTGTCCGGGTAGATAATTCAATATGATCAGACCGATCAGCTAAATCTTGGGCTCTTTTTCTTTCTACATAAGAAAGGAGAATCATCTTGGCCCCATCACCGGCAGCATTCCCTACAGTATCGATTTTTTCTATCGGAACATTGGGCAAAAGACCAATTTGTAGAGCACTAGCCTTGCTAATATAATTGCCAAAAGCACCTGCCAACAATACCCGATCTAGTTCTCCTAAAGTTATTCCCATATCCTTCATAAGAATACTAACACCTGCTCGGATTGCTGCTTTAGCTAACTGCAATTCTCGAACATCTTTTTGAGTTAAAACAATATTTTGCCCTGTACCGCTATCTTTAGCCCAAGTAAGAACGAATTCATAACCTTCCTCAGTCTTAATGATCCTTTCTGCTACCTTAGGCGGTAGGTTTTCCATTTCCTCAGGTTTACTTACAATACGACCTGTTTCTTGTATTACCCCGGTCCTAGCCATTTCTCCAATAGCATCTATAAGTCCGGAGCCGCAGATTCCTATCGGTTTCAAATGACTAATAGTCTCCAGTTCTACATCTTCATTAATTCTTACACGCTCTATAGCCCCATCTGCTGCCCTCATACCATGTTTTATCTCAGCACCTTCAAAAGCTGGTCCTGCAGCAGTAGAACAAGTTAGAATACGTCCTTTGCCCATTAAAATAAGTTCTCCGTTGGTCCCGATATCGATAGCCAAAGTATTGCCTCCTAATTGATCCATTTTGGCTGCCACCATAACCCCTACAGTGTCAGCACCTACATAACCTGCTATATTAGGGACTAAGAACACATGACCTGTCTCTAAGATATTTAAGCCTAATTCTCTAC
>JAAZLD010000107.1 GCA_012799495.1 Desulfitobacterium sp.
CATATGCTCCTTTTTCCGTTTTGTAGTGGTTAAGGAGTGTAGTGAACCTATACCGATATGGAGTCTTTTGCATTCCTCGCTTTGGAAACAATTTATCCTGTAGCCCTGCGAGGACTGATAAGTTTATCTTAACTCTTTAGAGTTACGAAATATAGCCTTAAATTCTTGATATTTAACCATAGTAATGCTACGATCTGTAGCGGTGATAGAAATGCAAATAACATCCTCCATGTTCTTTTTTCAGTTAGAAAAGGAGCTAGACTTCTATTCTGAATATAAAAGACTTTCAAGTATTACCTTCAAAAGGATTCGCTACTATCGGGATTACTTAGAAGGTGAAACTCTTTTTTTAGTAGATTGTAGTAATGGCATCCCTAATCTAGCAGGGTTAAGCTCCTGTGTCTTTTTATTTTATAATTTGAACCTAGATTCTGATGTAACGCCTGAAAGGGGCACTCTTACTTTTGAAAACTTAATTCCTGAGGATTGCGATTATTGTGTCCTCAGAGAAGGAATAGATAGTTTAGAGCTAATGGAAAAAATATTAGAGGTATGGACTAAACTTATGGAGTGGGATAGTCAGTTAAAGGATGCTCTTCAAAACAAATCTCCTTTACAGGATGTATTACAATTAGGTCATAATATTATCCAGCGTCCCTACTCTTTAATCGATCGCAACTTTTCAGTGATCTATATGACTGAGGAGTTTTTAGAGGCTATTGGTGATGGTGAAGATCTTAAGAATGAAGAAAGCCTCCAATACCTACCTTCAGATAAGGTTCAAGAGCTCCTTATGGATGAAGAGTTCCATCAGGCAGAAGAAAAGCGAGGACTTTTTTATTACTATACTAATTATGAAGAAGAACCCTTTATATGTATCAATATCTTCTCTGAAGAGCGGTACCTTGCTCGCCTTTTCTCTCCTGTCTATCCTAGCCATAGAGATGTGGAAGTTGGAGAGAAAGAACTTTTTCGGCACTTTGCTAATTATGTCAGCAAAG
The DNA here is from genome assembly GCA_012799495.1 of Desulfitobacterium sp. Classification (GTDB taxonomy): domain Bacteria; phylum Bacillota; class Desulfitobacteriia; order Desulfitobacteriales; family Desulfitobacteriaceae; genus Desulfitobacterium. Next base: position 1,002 of record JAAZLD010000107.1, read on the forward strand.
CATATATGAGTTATACCGATGATGTATTAGTTCGCCATCAAAAGGATGTTCTCCATAATTTAGTGAGAAGGATTTTGACTAGTTCGGAACAAGAAAAAATATTTATTGGTAATGCATTAGAAGTTTATGGATGGAAGAAGGATGACACTTATGTGTTATTAAAGCTAAACTTTTTTATGGATGAAAAATGGCAAGCTGGACTTCTTTACCTTTGTCAGCAATTAGAGAAGGAATGGAAGGATTCTTGTGCTATTGTTCGAGGTAATAGAATTGCTTGGGTGGTAAACTTAAGTGTTAGCCAAAAAGGGGTAGAGAATGATGAGTTTTTCCGCTCTCTTTCTTATTTAATAAGAGATTATGTATGTGTAGCAGGAGTAAGTGACTCCTTTAATGACTTGGCAGAACTAAAAAAGTATGAAAGACAAGCTGATATAGCTTTAGATATTGGCTATAAGGAACAGCCCCACCAATGGTATTTTCGTTTTGAGGATTATAAACTTAAGTATATGATAGGGATGGTAACTCGGGAATTTTCCGGTAAGGAGTTATGTCATCGGGTTGTCAAGATACTTATAAATTATGATGAAGAAAATAATACAGAGTATGCCTATACTTTATATACATTTTTAATTAGTGAGTATAATATTACTCAGGCTGCAGAGAAAGTTTTTGTCCACCGAACTACTTTTGTCAGACGTATGGAGCGAATTAAAGAATTGACCCAAGTCAATTTAAATGACCCAGATGAAATATTGCAAATTTTGCTATCCTTCAAGCTTTTAAACTTTAAACTCCTGTAAAGTTATTTTAAGGATTTAGTTTTTCAATTTCTTGACAGGGTAAATTACATGTGTTAATGTATTATGAGCATGATTGAATGCGGATTTTTAATTGTGCCCGGGGAGGTGTTCGACAATGCGTGTTGGCATTACTTTAGCTTGTAATGAATGTAAAAACCGGAACTACGCTACTAATAAAAATAAGAAAAACAACCCAGATCGCCTAGAAGTGAAAAAATATTGCAAGTTTTGCAAGACCCACACTGCTCATAGAGAGACAAGGTAAGGAGCAGATTTAATTTTGTACGCCGGGCTGCGTTGTCAGGCAATTAGCTTTCGAGTCTTGTAAGGATGTGATTGGATGAGTGCGGTTAAAAAGCAAGCCAATACTCCCGGAAGAGTCCAAGCCACTAAAGACTATCTTAGGGGAGTTTGGAGTGAACTAAAGAAGGTTCACTGGCCCGATCGTAAGCAGCTTATTACGTATACAGCAGTTGTTTTAGTAACTGTGGCTATTGTTTCAGTTATGCTTTGGATAGTGGACAGCGGCCTAGGTATAGTAATAAGCAAGATTCTCGGATAGGTACTCAAACAGGTTGCCTCAAAGAATTGGCAAGTTAGTTTGGGGCCTTGTATTGGAGGTCCTGTTCGAAAAATGAGTAAAAACTGGTACGTTATTCACACCTATTCCGGCTATGAGAATAAGGTGAAGACTAACTTAGAAAAACGTGTAGAATCCATGAATATGGAAGATAAAATCTTTCGCGTACTTGTTCCCATGGAAGATGAAATCGAAATCAAAAATGGGAAGAAAAAAGTATCTAAGCGAAAGGTTTTTCCTGGTTATGTCCTAGTAGAAATGGAGATGACTGATGACTCTTGGTATGTAGTGCGTAATACTCCGGGAGTTACGGGGTTTGTAGGAACGGGGGCTAAGCCTATTCCTTTACAGGAGCAGGAAGTCCAGGCTATCCTACGCCAAATGGGCGTTGAAGAAGCTCGTACAAAGGTAGATTTTACTATCGGTCAAAATGTCCGGGTTATTTCTGGTCCGTTTCAAGATTTTGTTGCTAATGTGCGGGAAATCCTTGAAGACAAAGGAAAGCTTCGAGTATCTGTCTCCATGTTCGGTAGAGAAACTCCAGTGGAATTAGATTTTTCCCAAGTGGAAAAGATAGATTAAAATTACCCTGTTAAGGAGGTGTAAATATGGCGAAGAAAGTTGTGGGTTTGATTAAATTAGCGATCAGCGCTGGTAAAGCAAATCCAGCACCTCCCGTTGGTCCTGCTCTTGGTCAGCACGGGGTCAATATCATGGCCTTCTGTAAAGAATACAATGAGCGTACAAAGGATCAAGCGGGATTGATTATTCCGGTTGAAATTACCGTTTATGAAGATCGCTCTTTTACCTTTATTACTAAAACTCCCCCTGCTTCAATTCTTTTGAAGAAAGCTGCTAATATCGAATCTGGTTCAGCCGAGCCTAATCGCACTAAAGTAGCTAAAGTGGGAAGAGACAAAGTTCGTGAGATCGCTGAACTCAAAATGAAAGACCTTAATGCAGCAGATATCGAAGCTGCTATGAGAATGGTCGAAGGTACTGCCCGTAGTATGGGTATTACAGTCGAAGGCTAATTATTTAAAAGGCTAAGATTTTAGTGGGAGGGCTAGAGCCCGAATAACCACAAGGAGGTTTAAGAATGGCCAAAGTTGGTAAAAACTATAAAAATGCCCTTGAGGCATTTGATCGCCAGAATTTATATGAGCCAGAAGAAGCTTTAGCCCTTATTAAGAAAATTGCTAAAGCAAAGTTCGACGAAACTGTAGAAGTTGCTTATAGGCTAAGCATTGACACACGTCACGCAGATCAACAGATTCGTGGTGCTATGGTTCTTCCTCATGGAACAGGTAAAAGCCGTACTGTCTTGGTATTTGCAAAAGGGGAAAAAGCCAAAGAAGCAGAGGCTGCAGGTGCCGATTTTGTAGGTGCTGAAGATATGATCGCTAAAGTTCAAGAAGGTTGGTTTGGTTTTGATGTAGTTATTGCTACTCCTGATATGATGGGTATGGTAGGTAAGCTAGGTCGTCTTCTCGGACCTAAAGGCCTAATGCCTAACCCCAAAACCGGAACCGTAACCTTTGATGTAGGTAAGGCGGTCGAAGAAGTCAAAGCTGGTAAGATCGAATATCGTGCTGATAAAGCAGGTATTATTCATGCTCCTATCGGTAAAGTTTCTTTTAGCGAAGAACAGCTAATTGAAAACTATAAAGCTCTAACAGACACCGTGGTTAAAGCAAAGCCAGCAGCTGCTAAGGGTCAATATATCCGCAGCATCACGGTATCATCTACCATGAGCCCTGGTATTCGTATCAACCCGCTTAAAGCTCTGTAACTTGGATACCATAAATTGTCTAGATAATTTCTTGACAGGTATACTTTGATAGTTTATACTCTACTAGAATTGAATAACCTTCCACTGAAGACAGCAGGTGCTGCAAGCTTAATTTCCTGCCGAGGTTGGAGATTTGCCTGAATGGATGTGTATTAATTTTTTAATTAATATATTATTGGGCCTTCTTGACCTCTGCAGTAAAAGCGGAGGTTTTTTAATTATAGGTTATCTGTCGGAAGGGGGTGGACTTAAGTGCTAAATCTTGAACAAAAAAAGCAAGTTGTTGCTGAAATCAAAGAAAAGCTCCAAAACTCCTCTGGGGTTGTGCTGGCTGATTATCGTGGCTTAACAGTTGCCCAAGTAACGGAACTCCGGGCTCAACTTCGGGAAGCCGGTGTGGAATACCGAGTATTAAAGAACAATTTAGTACGTCGGGCTGCTGAAGAAGTTGGAATTGAGGGACTGGATGAATTTTTAGTAGGGCCCACCGCTGTTGCTTTTAGTGAAGACCCTGTTGCTCCTGCCAAAATCCTCGCAGATTTTGCTAAGAACAATAAGAAATTTACACTTAAAGCCGGTATTGTTGAAGGTAAGGTAGTAGATGAAGCAGGAGTGAAAGCTCTCGCAGCACTACCAAGCCGGGAGGTTCTTCTTGCTCAAGTCCTGCGGGGAATGCAGGCTCCTTTGGCTGGCATGGCCAATGTATTGCAAGGACCTATTCGCAAAATGGGTTACGCTTTGGAAGAAGTGCGTAAACTCAAAGAAGCTCAAGCTTCTTAATCAGACTCCAAGATTTATGAATCGAAAATTAAACCTGGCAATTGCCTGAAATTAAACGAAAATAATATTAATTAGGGGGAAAACTCAATGTCTAAAATTAATGAAATCCTTGAAGCCGTAAAAGGCTTAACTGTACTTGAACTTTCTGAACTAGTTAAAGCTTTTGAAGAAGAATTCGGTGTTAGTGCTGCTGCTCCTGTAGCTGTAGCTGCTGCTCCTGGTGCTGCTGCTGGCGATGCCCCTGCAGCTGAAGAGCAAAGTGAATTTGACGTAGTATTGACCAGTGCTGGTTCTGCTAAAATCAACGTTATCAAAACTGTTCGTGAAATCACCGGTCTCGGCCTTAAAGATGCTAAAGAACTCGTTGATAGTGCTCCAAAACCAGTTAAAGAAAAAGTCAGCAAAGAAGACGCTGAAGCTCTCAAAGCTAAGCTCGAAGAAGCTGGTGCTACTGTAGAATTGAAATAAGCTTACTTTAAAAAAAGTACCCTCCTAGTGGAGGGTGCTTTTTTTAGATCTCATTTGATTTTTAGGCTAATTTATGAATAATATTGGTATAATTAACTTAATACAAGGTTTTTCTGGAATAATTTTATGATCATAAGCATGAAACCACAAAAAGTGCAATAGTTCTTCTTGACAATGGGCATAGAAGTTGGTATCCTTAATAATTGTTACTGTACATATAGTGGGCGAATTATCCAGTTGACTAGATACAGTAATAAGTAGGGGAGAACTGCATTAAAGCAGATTGCCTCTCCCTTAATTCTATTTAATTCTACTAGTGAATTATGATAATTATGTAATTGGGGAGATTATCATTTGCTCGATATTAAACGAAAAACAGGATCTCCTTAAACGGTGAAGCGAGGTTTTGCAAATAAGGCCTTGCTTTTGGGCGTTTATGTAACCATATAATTCTCGTAATGACAAATTTTGTTATACGAGGGTATCACACTTGAGGGGTGAAGCGTACATGTTCTATCCTGTTAAGGTAGGGACGCGGGAGCGTTGGAGTTTCTCTAGAATTCGCGAAGTTCTCGACATGCCAAATCTAATCGAAATTCAACAAAACTCTTATCGGTGGTTTCTTGATGAGGGTTTACGGGAAATGTTTCGGGACATTTCTCCAATTCAGGATTTTACGGGGAACCTCGTATTAGAATTTATTGATTATAGCTTAGGTGAACCCAAATACGAAGTTGAAGAGTGCAAAGAACGTGATGTCACATATGCGGCACCTCTGCGTGTAAAGGTTCGTCTCATCAATAAAGAGACGGGAGAAGTGAAGGAGCAGGAAGTCTTTATGGGAGACTTCCCATTAATGACTAATAAGGGAACTTTCATTATTAATGGAGCTGAACGGGTTATTGTTAGTCAGCTAGTTCGTTCTCCTGGGGTATACTATTCTGAAAGTATTGATCCCAGTGGGAAAAAGGTATACGGTGCTACCATTATTCCCAACCGGGGAGCTTGGCTAGAATTTGAGACTGATGCTAATGAAAATATCTTTGTTCGTGTTGACCGTACCCGTAAGTTACCAGCAACGGTATTGATTCGTGCTTTAGGTTATGCAACTAACGGGCAGATATTGGAACTGTTTGATGATAACGAATTTATTCGTATTACTTTAGAACGGGATAGCACAGAATCAACAGAAGAAGGATTAGTGGAGATTTATAAGCGCCTACGCCCGGGAGAACCCCCAACAGTAGAAAGTGCACGTTCTCTACTAGAAACATTATTCTTCGAAGCCAAACGTTATGACTTAGCTAAGGTTGGACGTTATAAGCTAAATAAAAAACTAAACCTAGATGTACCAGATGATATCCTCCACTTGACTAAGGAAGATATTGTATCCGTAGTAAAGCACCTTCTAGCTCTGATGGGTGGTGAAGGGAAGAAGGATGATATTGATCATCTGGGCAATCGGCGTCTGCGCTCTGTTGGTGAATTGCTACAAAACCAATTCCGCATTGGACTATCCAGAATGGAGCGGGTAGTTCGGGAGCGGATGACCATTCAGGATGTGGATGTGATCACTCCTCAAGTATTGATCAATATCCGTCCTGTTGTGGCTGCCATTAAGGAGTTCTTTGGCAGCAGCCAGTTGTCTCAATTTATGGACCAAACTAACCCCTTAGCGGAACTGACTCACAAGCGTCGTCTTAGCGCTTTAGGACCTGGTGGTTTGAGCCGTGAACGGGCAGGGTTCGAAGTTCGAGACGTCCATCATTCCCACTATGGCCGGATGTGTCCTATTGAGACTCCGGAAGGACCTAATATTGGTTTGATCGGCTCTTTAAGTACCTATGGTCGGATCAATCCTTACGGCTTTATCGAAGCTCCTTATAGAAAAGTGGTAGATGGCAGAGTTACAGATCAAATCGACTATCTGACTGCTGATGAGGAAGAAAAGTTTGTTGTAGCTCAGGCCAATGCCCCCTTAGATGATGAAGGAAATTTCCTAGAAGATAAAATTGATGCTCGTCATGGCTCTAACTTTATATTAGTGCCTCCTAATCGCATTGACTATATGGATGTTTCTCCTAAACAAATGGTTTCTATTGCTACAGCGTTAATTCCCTTCCTCGAGCATGATGACGCTAACCGGGCCCTAATGGGTGCCAATATGCAGCGTCAAGCTGTACCTCTATTACGTACAGAAGCTCCTTTAGTTGGTACTGGAATGGAATATAAGGCCGCTCGAGATTCTGGTGTTTGTGTCATAGCTCAACAAGATGGAGTGGTGGAACGAGCTACCGCTGATGAAATTGTTATTCGTCACGATGATGGAACCTTAGAAAGACACAAGCTTCTCAAGTATATGCGCTCTAACCAAGGGACTTGTATCAACCAACGTCCTATTGTAATGAAGGATGAGCGGGTAGAAGCAGGACAAATCATCGCCGACGGTCCTTCTACAGATCATGGTGAGTTAG
>JAAZLD010000012.1 GCA_012799495.1 Desulfitobacterium sp.
CCCTGCGGCATATAGCCTCTCTTCAAATTCTACTGTTAAGGGAAAGAAATCAATCCCTTGGCGCGGTTCTGCGCTAGCTGTGGCAAAGGCGGATACTACTGTATCTCCATATCTGCAGAATATTGCACCACCTGCTTGCCGACCGATCTTCCCTGTTTGAAAGGTCAGCCTTCGGCCACCGATCTCTATAGATCGTTCTAATATTTCCTGTTGCACTATGGAACCTCCTTAAATTCTCTTCCAACTTTTTTCCTCTAACCTGTTTCAGTTTCGACACATTGTTAGTATTTCCTGCAACTTGAGGAAAAAAACAAAGTACAAAAAAGAGAAGCAGAAATAACTGCCTCTCCTTCCTTTTTAATCTAAATCCGACAAGAACTAGCGACGTAAACCTAGTTCATTGATAAGGTTGCGGTAGCGGTTGAGGTCTAGATCTCTTAAATAGTTAAGAAGAGCGCGGCGCTGCCCTACCAGTTTCAAAAGACCACGCCGGGAATGATGATCCTTCTTGTGGACTTTGAAGTGTTCTGTTAGGTAGTTAATACGCTCAGTAAGAAGTGCAATTTGTACCTCTGGAGATCCAGTATCTCCTTCATGTTGTTGGAATTTAGCAATAATCTCTTTTTTCTTTTCTGGTGTTAACATTTTTATTTATACCTCCATTTAACTTAAATCCCCTGCTACCCAGGAATGCGTCGGAGATCGCAATCCCGAGAGAGCGGTTCCTACTTCTTTTGTATTGTACAGAATAAATTGCTATTTGTAAAGTTTATTCTTTATAATGCAAGCCTATTTATTCCTGTAAATTCTGATTAAGAAGATCTCTGGCTTTCTTGGCATCTAATCCTAACTGTTTTATAAGCTCTTCCTTACTAGCAAATTTACATTCATCTCGAATCTTTTCTTCTAAATAAATAGTAAGTTCTTTACCATAAAGATCCCCATGAAAATCAAAAAAGTGAACTTCAACAGTTAGCATATATTCTTTATGAAAAGTAGGCTTCATACCGATATTCATCATTCCTGGGACCTTTTGGTTGTCAATCCAGGCCCAAACAGCATAAACTCCTCTTTTTGGGATAAGAAGTCCCTCCTGGATTTGTAAATTAGCTGTAGGATACCCTAATTGACGGCCTCTTTGTTCTCCCTTCACAACTTTACCCACTATACAGTGGGGGCGGCCAAGAAATTCTTTAGCAAGCTGGACATTTCCATCTAGTAAAGCCTTACGTGTAGCTGTGGAAGATATAACCATTCCTTCTAAAACCTGAGGTTGGAGAATGCTAACTTCAAAACCATATTCATGACCAAAAGTTTGAAGATCCTCAGGAGTTCCTTTACCTTTAGCGCCAAAGGAATAGTTAAAACCGACCACCACATGTTCAACACCCATACTAAGAAGAAAATCACGGACAAATTGTTTCGGGGGAATCGCTGCTATCTCCTCTGTAAAAGGGAGCAAATAAACCCGGTTGACCCCGATTTCTTCAAAGATCTCCATTTGTTTTTCTTTGGTGGTCAAAAAACCAATAAAACTCTCAGGAAAGAGAACTTGCATTGGATGGGGTTCAAAAAGTAGTATAGCTAATTCTAACCCCTTAGCTCTGGCAACTTCTAATCCTCCTCTAAGTAGACGCTTATGCCCTAAATGGACTCCATCAAAGTTCCCTAAAGATAGTACATATTTACCTTCAGCATTAGTTGGCAACTCTCTTATGACTTCCATTGTTCCCACCTAACTTCACTCTTAATCTATGTCTCTATATATTTTAAGAATCAACCCTAATCTAAACCCTCAGAAAACCTTTCGAGGGCAGAGAGCTTGATTCCGCCATATTCCTATACCTAAAAATTGTCCCTCACAAAAAACCTGGACTTCTTCACTTTCATCAATATTCTCAACACCCTCGATTTGCTTACGAGCAGTGGCAAGACCTTTGCGAAATGCTTCTCCTCGCTCAGGAGATAGATTAACCCTTACTAAATCTAATGTTTGTTCCATAGGGACGAAAAAGGAAAAATCCCCTTCCCCTATTCGAGCCTTAATTGAGTCTAAGGGTATGCTTTCTTCTATTTTAAAAGGGCCAGAGCTTAAGCGGATAAGATGGGACATATGTGCTCCACATCCTAAAGCCTGTCCTATATCGTGACATAAAGTGCGGATATAAGTACCTTTAGAGCAATCCACTTCAAAAATCCCTTTGGGAAAGGTGCCAGGAATCCATTCCAGAAGCTCTATTCTATCTATCTCAACTTCACGAGGAGAGCGTTCTACTTCAATTCCCTTCCGAGCCAATTCGTAAAGATGTTTTCCCTTATGCCTAACTGCAGAATACATAGGAGGAATCTGCTGAATAGTACCAAGGAAGCGAGGAGCTATCTTGTTAAAGTCTTCTTGACTAACCTTTGGAGAATTTTCTTCGAGAACCTCTCCAGACCCATCTTGGGTTGTGGTAACAATCCCAAAAGTAATCTCTGCTTTATAGGATTTCCCCTGCCGCACAAGGTATTCTGCCAAACGGGTAGCTTTGCCAACACAGATAGGTAGCACCCCTGAGACATCAGGATCAAGGGTACCTGTATGGCCGACCTTCTTAGTCTTTAGGATTTTTTTTAAAGCCATCACTACATCTGATGAGGTCATTCCCACAGGCTTTAAAACATTAATTATTCCGTCCAAGGTTTAATGCCTCCTCGATCTTCCCTATAACCAATTTACGGGCATCATCTAGAGAAAGGTTCAAGGTACAACCTGCAGCTCGCTGATGTCCGCCCCCACCAAAGTGAGCTGCGATTTTATTTACATCACACCATTGGTTGGAACGAAGACTTACACGAACCTTACCATCATTTGTTTCCTTAAGTAAAGCTGCCACTTCTACCCCTTCAAGGGTACGGCCGTGTTCGATAATTCCCTCACTATGGCTGTCCAGAGCCCCACTTTTTTGGAAATCTAAGGTGCTCAGGGTAATGATAGCACCTTGTCCTTGAGCGATAATCTCCAGTTGGTTCAGGGCTCGTCGCAGTAACTCTAGCTTAGCTAAAGGTGTTTGATCAAAAACTTGATGATGAATATGTCCCAAATCTAAGCCCGAAGATATCAGTTCTCCGGCAATTTTATGAGTTTTAGCCGTAGTGTTAGAATACTTAAAGGAGCCAGTATCCGTTAGAATAGCTGTGTAAATATTGGTGGCAATATCCTCTTCTAAAGGTACACCTAATATTTGGAGAAGTTCATAAACCAATTCCCCAGTGGCACTTGCCTGGGGATCAACCCAATTTAGATGACCAAAGTTCTCATTTGATACATGATGATCCACATTTAAAATAGTTATTCCTTGAGGGAAATCAGTTTCTGTAAGTTGAACTCGCTGCAAATCAGTACAATCTACAAAAAGAACTGTTTCAGGGAGAGGCTCAGAAATAGTAGGTTGGATTTTTTTAACTCCAGGCAAAAATTGCAAATTATAAGGTATGGGATCAGGGTTAAACATACTTACTTCCTTACCCATTGCCTCTAAAGCCAATCCAATTCCCAACA
>JAAZLD010000108.1 GCA_012799495.1 Desulfitobacterium sp.
CGGACATTATCAGTGCCCTTTCAGGAAAGTTAGGAAAAATAGCCGGAGTTACCACAAAAACATTATATGCCAAGGTTAAAGACAAATAATAAAGGATCAAGACAAATAAAAACGAGGGATCGAATGAAAGAATTAATTGACAAACTAACTACAACCAATAATCTTGCACCAGAAGAATTAAAAAAACTAATTGACAACCGGAATCCTGAGCTAGCAGAGTATCTATTTGCCAAGGCCCGGACGGTGCGGATTGAAAACTATGGCTACGATGTATATATACGGGGGTTAATCGAGTTTACCAACTACTGCCGCAATGATTGTTATTATTGCGGTATCCGCAAAAGCAATGTTGAAGCGGAAAGATATCGCTTGACCAAGGAAGAGATCCTTGAATGTTGCGCTATAGGGTATGATTTAGGTTTTCGTACCTTTGTCCTGCAAGGGGGCGAAGACGGATATTATACTGATGAAAAAATAGTGGATATTATCCGTTCTATTAAAAGAAATTATCCTGACTGTGCTGTTACTCTTTCCATAGGGGAGAAAAGCTATGAAAGTTATCAAGCTTTTTTTGAGGCAGGGGCAGAGCGCTATTTGCTCCGCCATGAAGGAGTCAATGCCGAACACTATAGAAAGCTTCATCCCCCAAATCTATCAATTTATAAGAGAAAAGAGTGTTTATACAACTTAAAAGAAATAGGCTATCAAGTGGGATGTGGTATTATGGTAGGTTCTCCCTATCAGACTACTGATTGTATTGTTGAGGATTTATTGTTTATGAAAGAGCTCAATCCTCATATGATTGGTATCGGGCCTTTTATACCCCATCACAAAACACCTTTTGCTGATCATGCTGCTGGAACATTAGAGTTGACCTTGTTTTTATTGGGTATAATCCGTTTAATGCTTCCATCTGTTCTACTTCCGGCTACCACTGCCCTAGGGACAATCCATCCCCAGGGACGAGAACTTGGTATCCTAGCTGGTGCCAATGTGGTAATGCCCAATCTTTCCCCTCCAAGTATAAGGGAAAAATATTTGCTCTATGACAACAAGATCTGCACAGGAGACGAGGCTGCAGAATGCCGATCCTGTTTAGAAAAACGAATGGAAAGTATCGGCTATCATGTAGCTGTCTCTCGTGGAGATCATAAATCATTTGTATAATAAAATTCGTTGCTGAAGGGAAAGAGATTTCTGACTCTAAAGAAAGGAGTATATAATGTACGACCCAAAATCATCGAAAGCAGAAGAGTTTATTTCTCATGAGGAAATTCTTACTACTCTTGAGTATGCAAACAAGTACAAAAATGATCCCTCGTTGATTGATGAGATACTGGAAAAGGCCAAGCTCCGGAAAGGCCTCTCCCATAGGGAGGCTTCTGTTTTGCTGGCTTGTGAGTTGGAAGAGAAAAATCAGGAAATCTTTGCTTTGGCGGAGGAAATTAAGCAAGATATTTACGGCAATAGAATCGTCTTATTTGCTCCTTTATATCTCTCTAATTATTGTGTTAATGGCTGTGTTTACTGCCCCTATCATAAGAACGGAAATATAACGAGAAAGAAAATGACCCAGGAGGAAATCCGACGGGAAGTTATAGCTCTGCAGGATATGGGACATAAGCGGCTAGCCATAGAATCTGGGGAAGACCCTGTTAACAATCCTATTGAATATATCCTGGAGTGTATCGATACTATTTATAGTATTAAGCATAAAAATGGCTCAATCCGGCGAGTAAATGTAAATATTGCCGCCACAACGGTAGAAAACTATAAAAAACTTAAGGATGCAGATATTGGAACTTATATTCTTTTTCAGGAGACCTATCATAAGGAAAGTTATGAAAAACTACATCCCACCGGCCCAAAACATGATTATGCCTATCATACGGAAGCAATGGATAGAGCTATGGAGGCAGGGATCGATGATGTAGGCTTAGGGGTGTTGTTTGGACTTGAGCAATATCCTTATGAATTTGCTGCTTTGCTGATGCATGCAGAACATCTAGAAGCAGTCTTTGGTGTAGGTCCCCATACCGTCAGTGTACCGCGAGTCCGCCCTGCGGAAGATATTGATGTATCCACCTTTGACAATGGAATTGACGATGACATTTTTGCTAAAATCGTTTCCTGTATCCGGATTGCCTTACCTTATACAGGGATGATTGTCTCCACTAGGGAAAGTAAAGAAACCAGAGAACGCCTTCTTTCTCTAGGGATTTCCCAAATAAGTGGTGGTTCCAAAACAAGTGTGGGAGGGTATTACGAGCCAGAACCAGAAGAAGAAAACTCCGCCCAATTCGATGTCTATGATCGGAGAACCCTTGACGAAGTTATTAACTGGTTGATTGAGCTTGGGTACATTCCTAGTTTTTGTACTGCCTGCTATAGGGAAGGTCGAACTGGGGATAGGTTTATGAAGCTCAGTAAGACAGGGAAAATCCAAAAAAATTGCCACCCCAATGCCATTATGACCTTGAAAGAATATCTCGAAGATTATGCTTCCCCCAAAACAAAAGCTATTGGTAATGCTCTTATTAAAAGTGAACTAGGAAAAATCTCTAATGGGAAAGTGAGAAAAACTGTGGAAGATAATTTATTGGAGATAAGTCAGGGAAGTAGAGATTTCAGGTTATAAGGGGTGAATATTATGGGATTAAATAAAACGCCATCAGGGAATCGTTTGCATATTGGTTTTTTTGGTAAAAGAAACTCAGGTAAATCTAGTATTGTCAATGCCATCACAGGCCAGGATATAGCTGTAGTTTCAGATGTAAAAGGCACAACTACTGATCCAGTATACAAAGCTATGGAACTCCTTCCTTTAGGTCCTGTCATGGTCATCGATACTCCTGGAATTGATGATGAAGGTCCTTTGGGAGAATTAAGGATTAGAAAAACATGCCAAGTACTGAATAAAACGGATCTTGCGGTGCTGGTTATAGATGCTGCCACTGGTAAAACCAAAGAAGATGAAGAACTGATTAAACTTTTTGACGAAAAGGAACTCAAGTACATCATTGCTTATAATAAAGTGGATTTAGTGGGAGCAGACTCCTTAAGTGGAGCAGACTCCTTAAATGGAGAAGAATCCTTGACTGAGGAGAATAATATCTATGTAAGTGCTACAACAGGCTACAATATCAAGGAACTAAAAGAAAAAATCGCAGCTTTGGCTTGTTTAAAAAAGTCCCAAGGAAAGATTGTCGGAGAACTAATAAACCCTGGTGACTTTGTAGTGTTAGTAACCCCTATAGATGAGTCTGCTCCTAAGGGGCGGCTCATCCTGCCCCAGCAGCAGACTATAAGGGATATTTTAGATACAAATGCCACAGCTATTGTCGTGCAGGATTCTCAATTAGGGGAAACCCTTGCTAATCTCGGCCAAAAACCAAAACTAGTCATTACGGACAGCAAGGTCTTTGGCAAAGTGGCGAAAGAAACTCCTGAAGATATTTATTTGACTTCCTTTTCCATTCTCTTTGCCCGCTATAAAGGAAATCTGGAAACTGCCGTAAAGGGTGCTAAAGCATTGGAATCCTTACAGGATGGGGATACTATCCTTATTTCCGAAGGATGCACCCATCACAGACAGTGTGAGGATATAGGGACGGTCAAGCTGCCAAGCTGGATAAAAAATTACACTAAAAAAGATTTAAACTTTGAGTTTACAGCAGGAAGAGATTTTCCCGATGATCTCTCAGGATACAAGTTAATTGTTCACTGTGGCGGCTGCACTCTCAACGAAAGAGAGATGAAGTATCGGCAAAAATGTGCCGAAGAACAGCAAATCCCTATTACCAACTATGGCATTCTCATTTCATACATGAATGGAATCCTAAAGAGAAGTATTGCTATTTTTCCTCAAATTTTAGCGGAGATTGAGGGCTCTTAATGGAATACCCCACCTTTTCAACAATTATTAAGAGATTCATAGGTTAAAGAAATAGAGATTTTAAAATAATTAAGTAGTATTATTCATATTTAAGTTATGTCCGAAAATATAAGAAAACTGTAAGAGAGAATAGAGATAATAATAAATAATTAGAAAAAAATTGAAAAAAGCGTAAGAGCTAAAATCAAAATAGGTGTTAAAAAGCTAGATTAATCTTCAGAAAATGGTATAATAGAGGTAGGTGTAGAAGGGGAAATCTAATTCCCTTTTTGGGTAGATTAGCGGATTATTTCCGCTTTTTTTTTGCCTTTCTTTTGTCGTTTTTAAGCGTTCTGCTTTTACTACAGGTAAAAGAAATTAGATTAAACAGGGCTATCGTTAAAGATGATTCCTTTAGCAATAGCCCTTTTTGTGTTGGAAATTAAAGCTTGAAACTTTGAAATAATCATAAAGTATAACAATATCGTGTTGACGCTGATTTTCACAATCCTATATAATGTATACAAACCTAAATACCGGTATATCGGTATTTAGGTATATTGGATAAGCTAAGGAGTGGATATAGAATGCTCAATCATTTGTTTTAAATGAATAGGGACCAATTTAAAGCACTTACAGCAAAAACAGATCTTGCCTTCCTCCCGGTAAGCCCTATGGAGGCCCACGGGCCCCATTTGCCTATTGGTACTGATGTGTTGACTGCCTGTCAGATGTCTGATGACGCTGCCAGAAAGCTTCAGGATCAGGGCATCGAATCCCTTATCGCCGCCCCAATCAATTACTGTCTTGCGGATGTAGCTAGCTGCTTTCCCGGTACCATGACCCTCAGAGCGGAGACTCTTACCGCGATTATTGAGGATGTTTGCACCAGTTTGGCAGGCCATGGCTTCAAAAAAATAGTGCTCATCAGCGGACATGCCGAGCCCCCTAGTATAGACGCCATCATTAAAGGTGCCGAGAATGTGAAGAAAAAGTATCCGGATTTTAAATTCTTGTTCTCAGAGTGGTTCACCAAGGGACTTCCACTAGCTCACAATGTACTGCGGGGAGAACATCCTGAGTGGGATATTCATGCAGGGGAGATCGAGACTTCTCAAATGATGTACATCCGTCCTGAATGGGTTGATATGGGGGCTATGAAAGAACTAGAAGTCAATCACGCCGCGGAACATTTCGGTGAAAAGTTTCAAGCCGGTGTGGATAACTTTATCGATCTAGGTGCGCCTAACGCTTATTTTGGTGATCCAGCCAAAGCTACCGCTGAGACTGGTAGAAAAGTATTTGACATAGTCAGTGATTTCATCGTCAAAGAAATAAAAGACAACCTGATGGGATAAGGGTAGGTGATTTCAATTAGACTGTTAAAGGATGAAGCTTATGAATATATAATAAATCTAATAAATGAAGGTAAAATTAAGTACGGAGAAATCTACTTCATTAATGATATTGCAGCTGAGCTTAATATCTCTCGCACACCTGTCCGAGATGCTATTCAAAGGCTTAGCGAAGAAAATAGAATCGATATTCTCCCCAGTCGAGGATTCCGCCTTCATTACCCCACAGAAGAAGAGATTCAGGAGCTTTTCAATTTTAGTTCTGCAATCGAAGGTTACTGCGCTGCTCGTCTGGCGGAAAAGTACAAATCACAGGGTAGCAACTCCTATGTGGAAAAAATGAAGGCACTAACGGAAGAAATGAGGAGTTCCGACTTAGAAACTATGCCCTTCAAAGATTTTTATTTTCTGGACAATGAGTTTCATCGCATTCTTGTTGCATCTTCGGAAGATAGCAATTTCATTAATCTAAACGAATCTAAAAGAGGCTTTCCCAACCGCCCGGAACTGCATTTGATAGAGAATTTTATCAGCAGAGCGGATATTTTTAAAGCACACCAAAGGATTTTGGATGCTATTAACTCTGGAGAACCTGGTGAAGCCTTTATGGCTTTAGTAGACCACGCAGATATGGTATTCCGCTGCTATTCCAATCAAAAATCTAATACCATCAATAGCCCAGGATGATAGGGATCCGGCTTAACAGTCCTAGATCTTATTTATAAGAAAGATTTAGGGCTGTTTTTTATTGGTTTATTGTTTTTTCATTTGCCGGTTTGCTGTTTACCACTTACTGGCTCTTAGTTATTTAATCAACTGTCTTTGAGCTGTTTTTATTTTCTTGGGCAGACTATTAAGGTGCAATAAATTGGAACTCAAGAAAAGGATAAAATAGTGACAAAAATCAATTAGTTGCACTTAGTGTTCTGTTAGTATTAAGGAAGTGTTTCGTACATTAAGTTATTCAAGATGGACTATGAGGAGTAGTGACCAGGAAAGTTGCAAGTATTTTATATAAAAAATTACCAGATAATAATTAAATAATAATTAAAAACCATGCAATAAAATAAGCTCATACTTTGTTAACAGTATGAAAGGAGGTTCCAATGGTTCTATTTAACTTCGTTTTTGCCTTGGCCATGGCTGAAAATAAAACCGGCAGATACAGGAAGGTGGAAATTGACGAATCTTTATTTGTAAGTATAGGGGAAGATGATATAGAAGCTTTTGAAACTTTATATCATCTTACAGAGCGGACCATGTATGCCTATATTCTATCTATAGTAAAAAACCATGACGATACATTGGATATTCTCCAAGACACTTATTTAAAGATTCGTTCCGCAGCCCATTTATATAAGCCTATGGGAAAGCCTTTGGCTTGGATGTTCACCATTGCCCGTAATCTTTCACTTAGTAAATTACGGCTGGAGAACCGGATGGCAGATATGGAAAATCTGGATATGGAAAATAGTCTCCAGTTTTCTTATGTAACTGACCCAGAGGATAGAATTGTCTTAATGGCTGCCTTGAAAGTTCTTGCGGAAGATGAAAGAAAAATTATCCTTCTTCACGCTGTATCGGGAATGAAACATAGAGAAATTGCTGAGAATGTTGGGATCCCCCTTTCAACGGCTCTTTCAAAATACCACCGTGGCTTAAAGAAACTGAGGAAATATCTCCAGGATAAGGGGGGAGTAAGATGAAAAACAAAGAGATTAACAAAAGACTCGCCAATGCCTTAGGGGAAGCACCTATAGATTTACTGGAGGAAATCAAATCTCAGCCAGTAAGGAAAATGGAAGAGCATGACTATATCACTAGGCAGGAGCCTATCAAGCCAAGGAATATCTATTGGAAACCATTTTTCTCAGCGGCAGCAGCTTTAGGAATTTTTATGCTGGCTTTTCTTGGTTGGTTTAACCAGTTCCGTGCTGTTGATAGCGTTGTCTACCTTGATATCAACCCTAGTATTGAAATTTCCACTAATAAAAGGGATGATGTAATCCAAATAAAGGGCTTGAATAAGGACGGTCAGGAATTAGTGGACTCTATCCAATATAAAGGGAAAGATGTCAATTCCGTTACTTTAGAATTGTTAGATGCACTATTAGAAAAAGGCACTATTGATGAGCGTCATCATACAATGCTGCTCTCTGTCCTCAATGAGAATCAGGAAAAGAGTAGAAAACAAATGGCCCAACTTAATGAAGGGATCCATAATTACTTTAAAGGCCATCAGGTTAAGCCCATTGTTCTTAGACAATCCATTGCCAGCACAAGTTCTTTAGAAGAATTTGCTGAAGAATATAATATTTCCTTAGGGAAGATGACCTTTATTAAAAACCTTATGATCCTCAACCCTGAATTTAAGGTAGAAGAGTTGGTTGACTTATCTATTCACGAGTTAATTGCCCTATCTCAAAAGACTGGTTTGGATCTGAAAAGAATCCTTGATATAGATGATGATGACTTGAGGGAGTTAAAGGAATCATATTGGGATGATGAGGAAGACGACGATGACGACGATGACGATGATGAAGATGATGACTGATTATGTTAAACACAACGAAAATACTATAAAAATGATGATCTAAATAGAAGAAATGGTGGTCGAAAAAGTTTTTTTAAATTTTTTTGAGAAAGATGCAATAAAATACTGACCTTCTTCGTTACCTTTATAGAAAGGCAAACAGAAAGCTAGTAATAACAAATGAATCTAGGAAGAATTAAGAGTGAAACAGGATTTAAGAAAACTAGCAAAGCCAACAAAATTAAACGAAGTACAGAACAAGAATTAGGAGGAAGAAAATGAATAAGATTAAGAATCAAAAGAAAAATAAAAGAGTGGGATTATTAGCTGGTCTTACAGGGATTTTAGGGGCTGCATTGCTAGGTGGGTTTTTGATGATGCCTTCCAGTGCTTTTACATTAGATGTAAACCCTAGTATTGAAATTAAAACTAACCGTTTAGACAAAGTTGTGGCAGTAAACCCTTTGAATCCAGATGCAGAAAATTTCTTAAAGGATTTTAAACTAAAAGATCGAGATGTTGATGATGTTATTGAAGATTTGGTAGACCGGATGATTCTCACAGGTTATATCACAGGCGGAGAAGATAATATGATTATGGTTACAGTAGATGATGATACTTCTTCCGCCGCTGATCTTGAGAAAATCAATAAAATTATTGCAGCTTACCTAGAAAATAGACAGATCGAAGCAGCTATTGCTGGCCAAACTATCGATATGGATAAAACCGATATGAAAGTAGCTAGTGAATATCAAATTTCTCCTGGAAAATTAGAATTAATTAAAAAGATCATGGATGATGACGATAACTTAAACTTAGAAGAATTATCTGGTATCAACTTACGAGAATTAGTAATAATGGCTAAAGCCTTGAATATTAAGCCTGATGAGCTTTTTGATGAATACTTGGATGCTCTTGAAGATGTCATAGAAGATTCCTTTGATTATGATGACGACAGAGATGACGATCGGGATGACGACAGAGACGATGGCAGAGAAAACACTAAGAAAAACTCTACTAAAACAGGTTCAAACAAAAATACAGTATCAAATAAAGGTTCAAACAAAGTAGATAAAAAAGTCTCAACTGGAGGAAATAAGAAATCCGGCCTAATTAGCAGAGAGGAAGCTAAGAGAATAGCCCTCGGTTTAGCCCAAGGCAAAATTGTAGAATTTGAACTTGATGAAGATGATGGACGCTATATCTATGAAATCGAGATCGAAGGAAATGGCATGGAGTATGAGATTGAGTTGGATGCTAGAACAGGTAAGGTTTTAGAATTTGAAGCAGATGAAGATGATGACGACGATGACGATGATGATAGATAAGAAAAAGTAATTTAGTGCCATAAAAAAAGGTCACGGTTCATCCTAATATGGAGAACTGTGACCTTTCATTTTATTTCGAGGCTTTGCCTAGAGCGTCGTTTACTGCGGCTACGAAACCTTCCATGGTTCGGGTGGCACCAGCGATAGCGTCAATCTCGGTGGATTGGTTGGCGATGACTGCATCAATATATGTAGGGAAGGCAACTCCGCCAATATCGGTGGTTTCTTTATGTTCATCCACAGTTATGGCTGTGATTTTACCCCCTGAGACCGTAACAGTGACCTTAATATGGTCGCCAAAAACTCCTGGGCTAGCTCCTTGGTAGGTGCCATCTTTCCAATCTCCAGATGCGGCGACGGAATGAGTATAGATAGTGGTAGTACCACTTTCCTCTAGTTTTTTCGTACCACCGGGAAGGGTAGCAGCATGCTTGCCTGCTAGACGACCAAAGGTGTAGCACCGTCCCAGTGAAAGACCTGTGGCGTGGAAGGGATAATCCACCCCACCGTAAAACTTTCCTCCCAGGTTGCCTACGCAATAGAGACCTTTAATAGGTTGTTTGTTTTGGTCTAGTGCTTGTCCGTGGGCGTTAGTATACACTCCAGAGCATAGAGCAGAAACCCGAAGATGGCGGCGGATACCATAAAAAGGAGGTTTCTTAATGGGGTTCATCCATTTTTTATCTTTACCAAAGTCCTCATCTACACCTTTTGCGCAAAGTTCATTATATCGTTCTATAGTATCGATAAATGCATCTTTATCTTCGATACCTAGCTTCTCTGCTAGCTCTTCAAGACTGTCCGCTCGCCAAGTATCGATTAAATAGGTGAAGACTCCAGTGCGAGTCTCCCCATTGTGGGAAGCAGAGTATTCTTCATCGGAAATCTCAGGCATATACTTTTCCAGAACAGTAGGAGGAACTACCGTTTCGAAGGCTGGATTATTTACATAATCGCTATCGAAAACCTGGCAATACCAGCCTAAGGAGCCCTTTTCAGGATCATCATAGTTTTTGCCACCTTTGTACATATCCTGATGGAGCATTATATCGTTCATATAGACAAAGCCGATGAACTCATTACAGAAACGCTTTCCTTTCATATTTACATAAAGGAAGGGCTCTTCATACATAGGACCTGCATCAAAATCATGGAGCATTTTGGTATGTACGATATCTTCCATGACAGCCCCGGCAGTGATAGCCATTAGGTGTCCGTCTCCAGTTTTCTGGAACTGCTTTTTATCAAAGTTTGCTACATCGGGACACCAGTGTCTTACCATGGAGGGGTTGTTTTGGTAGTCACCGGTAGCAAGGATTACCGCTTTGTTAGCATTGAATTTAACATAGCTTCCGTCGGCAAGCTGGCCCACTACTCCTTTGACTTGGTCGCCATCTTTGATGACTTGGACCCCTGGTGTGCTGTAATAAATTTTCATCCGGTCAGAATACTCTTCTGCAGCCTCGTCAAGGACATAGCTGAGAAAAGTTCCCGCATTATTAGGCTTCGGTCCTACCCAGGGTGCATACATATGGGCTTTAGCCTTACCGTAGTCAAATCTAGAGTAACGACCGTCAGTCCATTCCCCGGTGAAATCTTTACTAGTATCAATATACATATAAAGGCCTTTATCATTAGGGTTTTCTGCTGTAGTGCCCATTAAACGTCCTCGTTTGTAGAGCCATTGAACTGCTTCTCCGGAACTCATAACATAGGCTTTAAGAAGGTCAAAATCCGAACGCCAATTATTAAGATTGTTTGTGTGGTGGGCATATCGTAGAAGTCCCTCAGTATCGCTTTTTTCCACAATAAGGCCAGAGCCACAGTTGCCTTGAGAAACTACAGCGCTTTGCTTTTGCAAAACAGCCACTGATGCCCCTTCCTCCGCTGCGGTAACTGCTGCTGGTACTCCAGCTGCTCCAGCACCTACTACAACGATATCTACTGTAACCTCTCCGGCAAAGTTGTTAATAGGATCAAGCTTTACCATGGAATCTTGGAATTGGTCAAGGGTAAGATTACCGGGAAGGGGAGTACCTCCCTGGCCGGTAGGAATATTATTAGATGGAGTTTTCTCATCGGTAGGTGTACAGCCAGTTAGTCCCACAAGACCAACACCAGCCGCTCCTATGGCGGCAGTTTTAAAAAAGTCCCTCCGCGACATTTTACTCATAATTATTTCCTCCCATTACAGAGATATAATAAGATGTATTCTTTCTGTTAAGATGTGTTATTCCTGGTTTCTTTATACAATAAAAAAAGTTATGAAAAAGCAGAGCCAGACGAGCCAGGGGGACTGGTCAAATGGCACGCTTGCGTGCCATTTGACCTGTCCCTCTGGCTCGCTCCTGGTTCATAGTTCCTTAAAATTTCTCAGAAATAGTTTCATTTTGAAAAAGAATTGGCGGAATGAGACATATTTCTCAAATAGATTAAGGATATCCCTAGAGGGAAAATGTGAAAAAAACTGATAAAGTCTAGCTTTTTAGCCACATTAGGGTGATTTTATTTTTTGGCATAGTTCTTGCAATGTTTTTCAGTGAAGTAAGCCTGGTAAGACAAAAAAGCTTACAAATCCCCCTAATCCTTGATAACAGGGATTTAGAAAGGTAAGACGATTTAATTCGACTCAAAAATTATGCATCAAAATAAGAGAGGAAGAAGAAAATGAACAAAAAGATCAAGGAAATTGTAGATAAAGCTCTAGGAGGTGGACTACTTACTGGTCCAGAACTGAAAGAACTTTTAGCCGTGGATTATTTATCAGAGGAATCCTTCTATATTCAATATGCATCTCGGAAAATGAGTATTGAGACAACTAAAGGAAAAGGTGAGATTCATGGCCAAGTAGGATTAAACGTAGGCTTATGTCCAAAAAATTGTGAATTCTGCTCTTTTGCGGCAGTGAATAAAGTCTTTGACAAGCCTAGCCAGTGTTCTTTAGAAGAAGTTATTGAAGGCTGTCTCGATTTTGAAAGAGAGGGAGCTAATGCTGTTTACCTTATGGCAACTGCCACCTATAAATTTGAGGATTTCCTGAAGGTTGGTAAGGAAGTAAGAAAAGCCCTAAAAACCGATATACCTTTAATTGCTAATGTGGGAGACTTTGATTACGAAGGAGCTAAAGCTTTAAGAGAAAGCGGATTTACTGGAATTTACCATGCTATTCGTTTAGGTGAAGGAGTTATCACTAGAATTGATCCAAAGACTAGAATGGAGACCGTCAAAAATGCCCATAAAGTAGGATTAGTTATCGGAACTTGCTTAGAGCCAGTAGGACCTGAACACACTCTCGATGAGCTAGTGGAAAAAACCCTCATCACCCGGGATATGAAACCAGGTTATAGTGGTGCAGGTCGGAGAATCACTATTCCAGGTTCACCTTTAGAAAAGCATGGTATGCGGAATTATGCTGATATGGCTCATATTTTGGCAGCTGTGCGGTTAGCCATGGGTTATGACGTAGTAGGTAACTGCACCCATGAACCTAATTTACTTGGACC
>JAAZLD010000109.1 GCA_012799495.1 Desulfitobacterium sp.
GTTTCCCCCATTGTCTCTTTAGTAGCTTTAACAGTATTTTTAAGATTCTGGCAGCCAAAAACTGTTTGGCGTTTCCCTAATGAAAAAGAAGTTTCTAATGAAATAGAGGTAAAATACACTGGTGGTCAAATCTTTAAAGCTTGGTCTCCTTTCTTAATTCTAATGGTAATTATGGGTATTTGGAGTACTCAAGGATTTAAAGATTTAATCGGGAAAAAACTCCAATGGTTTGTTAATATTCCTTCTTGGCCTGGACTAGACGGTTTAGTTATGAAAACAGCTCCTATTGTAGCTAAGCCTACTCTTTATGGAGCCAGCTATAAATGGGATTTCATCGGGGCAGCAGGTACTGCCATGTTGATAACAGCTTTAATTTCTATGGTTATTTTAAAAATTAGTCCAGCTCGGGGAGCTAAAGTTTTCGGTCAGACTTTTAAACAGCTCCAATATTCCTTAATTACTATTGCTTCCGTTCTTGGTTTTGCTTATTTAGCCAACTATTCCGGAATGTCTTATACATTAGGACTGGCTTTTGCTTCCACAGGTGCTATTTTCCCAGTCTTTTCACCTGTTCTAGGTTGGTTAGGAGTTTTCTTGACCGGTTCCGTCACATCTTCAGCAGCTCTCTTTGGCAAGCTTCAACAAGTTACCGCAGGGCAATTAGGTATAAACCCTGTTCTCACCACTTCAGCCAATCTTATTGGTGGTGTTATGGGTAAACTTATTTCTCCCCAATCCATCGCCATTGCCTGTGCTGCCACTGGTCTAATAGGTCGGGAAAATGAAATCTTCCGCAAAACTTCTAAGTATTCTCTAGCCTTACTAGGAGTAGTAGTAGTTCTGATATTGATGCAAGTTTATATGTTCCCAGGTGTTATACCGGAGGTTGCTTCGGCGGTAACCCAATAACTATAGAATCCTCGTAGTGCAAATAAAGATTGAAAGTAAAAAATATTCTAGAAAATGTACGAAATCGGAAGGATAAGGAGAATTTGCTTAGAATTATAAGGGTTAAGGGAAAGGAAATTATAAATTAAGGTTAGGGGGATTTTATAATGGATGATAGAGTTTTTAAACTGGAAGAATTAGCAAAGTTTGACCCAGATGTTCCACAAAAAGTACCTGTCTACCAAACAGATAAAACCTTGGCAGCCATGTGGTGTTTAGAGCCAGGCCAGGAAGTATTTCTCCACGCCCATCCCAATGGGGACGATGTGTGGATCTGCCTGGAAGGGGAATCTGGAGTGTACTTTGCCGGGGAAGGAAAGGAAATCCAGATCAAAAAGGGCATGGCCATCTTAGCCAAAGCAGGCCAAACCCATGGTATGCGCAACACTGGCAAAGACCGCTTCGTCTTTGTAGGTGTTTGCGGACCAGTGCCTCTTGAAACAGTAAGACTCTAGAAAAAGGTTGCAAAACGTTAATAAAGATTTTTCGATAGTAAATCTTGTTTAAATTAGTAGTAAATCTTGTTTAAAATGAATTAAGTAGAGAATGCTCAAAGGTGTCCCAGCCGTTATTAAAACGTTTGGTGACACCTTTTTTCGTGTAATAAGTATGATATTAAAGAAAAGGGATTTGAAGGGGCTATTTCCTTGAAACACTTAAACATCCACTGAGATTAAAAGGGCAATAAAGAAGAGTGCATAAGGGCTAGAGTTGCTACGGTTGGCAGGGAAATCCAAGTTATTAGCGAATCATGAATATGTTAGATGAACGAGGAGGGGATTATGTGAACAAGGATACCAAGGGATTGCTGAAATCCCTACTCATAATATTTATAGGGGTATTGCTGTTGTACCCACTTCCTCATGACTCCTATACATTGATCCAATACATAATTCCCCCAATCAGATTTGAAAACTCTGTCCTCTATTTAGCAGCATTATTTCCCATCGTGATGATTATTATGGGCATCAGGGGTTTGTTTAGATTAGAGCGGTATGCAAATAAAAGCAAAATCATGATTACAATCATTGTGCTGCTATTGGTTATCCCTTTCATGCGCAGCTCATTGGGGATTGTTAAATCCATTTATCTCTCCAACTTGCCAGGGGAATTGACTGCTTTAGACCTAGTGGAGGCAAAAGTGAGTATTGGAGAAATCACCGATACGGGAGCAAAGATCAAGGTGGATTTAGTACTGCTCAGTTGTGATAACGAAATTAAAGAGTTTAAAGTTAAGATGCACATGCCTGAGTCCTTGAAGCCTTACTTTCATGCAAATAATATTAACTTTAAGGAATCATACAGAGCTCTAGGAAGGAATAATCGAATTACTATCAGTGAAGAAAAGCATCTGAAATTAGTAGATGGTGTGACTGTGTCTGATGTATTAGACTCTCTTTGGTTTTGGGAGACTTACTATTTTGA
>JAAZLD010000110.1 GCA_012799495.1 Desulfitobacterium sp.
CATGCCCATTTTCTCCTGGTACAATTACCATTTGGTTTTGGTTGTTAATAGAGAAGGTAGCATCCACTGGTTCCTTTTCTAAAGAAGCTAAGCTCTCTTTAAGAGTGTCGGAAAGCTTTTCCTCATCCCAGGTTAGTTCCAAATCATAGGAAGCTCCTTCGGAGGCGTTGGCTTTTTTGGTAAGTGCGAGAGAGAAAAAGGATTTTTTCTCTTTCACGAAGATCTCTTCGAGGGGTTTATCCACATCGATGATAGGATCAAACTCCTTTAAAGGAACTTCAATTGTTTCCCCATTAGCTGAAAACTGTACAGGAGTTTCTAGCCAATTATTGATTTTTTCTAATACCTTTTCTTTAGCCTGCTCTTGAGTAAGGTCCCCGATATCTATTCCTGCGAGAGTTACTTCTTCAGGTAGGGTTTGGGCTTGGTTGCTAAAATGGAAGTAACTTGCTCCCAAAGCAGTCCCTGAGGTGACCAAGATAAAAAGCAGTACTAAAATAATAACTGTTCTCTTTTTCAAGTGTTCTCCTCCAACTTTCTAGATTATATGATTTAGTATAGATTAAGATAAAGACAAATGTTATTTATACTTAATTATATTTCTTTTCATCACTATAATAAAGACTATTTTTCTACCTTTAATCTGATTCTTCTATAAAAGGTATCTTTTGCCATTGGGGTATAGTATATAAATACAAATAACTCTCATGAGTATACCGAAAAAAGTGCTGTCTTAACAAGTAGCAGCACTTTGATGATTCTCGGATTCAGTTAGCGGCGCCGAGATCTACCTTTATTGCTAGGGGGATTTTTTTCCTCTTCAGATTCGGCATCCTTCTCAGATTCGGGATCTTTTTCATCCTCTAAGGGTTCTAAGGGTTTTAGAATTTCTTCTACAGGGATATCTCCATCTAGATTAGCCTTTTCTGCATCTTCTAGAAGATGGCTTGTCCCTAGGAAACGGGCTCCCTGGTCGATTTTTAACTCTTGAGTATAAATATTACCAGTGAGCTTAGCAGAAGAGCGTAGTTCTAAGGTTTCCTGGGTGATGATATCTCCCCGGACCTCTCCGGAGATACTAACAGAATTAGCCCGGATGCTGGCATTGACGAAGGCACTAGGGCCTATGACCAAGTCTCCTTCTAATTGAATTTGTCCCCGGACTTTCCCATCGATGCGAGCACTTCCTTTTAAAGTTAGTTTTCCCTCAAACTCAGCATCTGAGGCAAGATAGGTAGTCTCACCTGAATTCTCTGGAAGTGATTTTTTGGATTTATCACTTTTACCCCACATTATTTCATTGCTCCTTCTCAAAATTTATAAATTTTAAGGGGTCCACTGTTTTGCCATTTACCCTAACTCCATAATGGAGATGGGCACCGGTACTCCGGCCAGAGTTTCCACTATAGGCAATTAGTTGGCCCTTTTCTATTTTATCTCCTACTTTTACTAAAAGACGGGAGTTATGAGCGTAGATGGTTTCAATGCCATTACCATGATCGATTTCGATTGTTCGGCCATAAACTCTGTTATAACCAGAGACTTTTACTACTCCTTTGCCGGTGGCGTAAACTTCTGTTCCATAGTTACATGGGAAATCCACTCCGTTGTGGAACTCATTGGAATAGCCGCCAAAGGGATTTTTCCGCCGACCAAATTCCGAGGAAATTTTGATTTCTCCTTTAATGGGGTAGATACTAGGTGTTCTCTCTATAACATCCTGATTTTCCAGGGCGATCTTATAATATTCCTCTAGGAGTTGGCGCTCTCGAGCGATTTCCGAACTGTTTTGCAGGAGAAAAGGGGGTAAAGTAGAGGTACCTCCCCGGCTAGGATTTGCAAAAGCAGTCATGACACTTTCTTGACTTCCCTGACTTCCTAAGCTGTCTTGGGAAGATGCTTGGTTAATAGCTGGCAGATCCTTTTCGTCTAAGTTAAGGATGGCCATGAGCTTTAACTCAAGCTCATGAATATTGGAAATATCTAAGGCTACCTGCTGAGCTTCATCTTGTAACCGGGCTATCTCCTGATCCTTAGCTTGGTTTTGAGTTTTCAGCTCTTCGATAAGGGCTATTTGTTCTTCTTGGCCTAAAAGCTGATGATTTAAGTATATATTATAGGAAAAGAGAGAGATGATGAAAAGGCATATGGCCCCAACTCCAGAAAGTAGCGCCTTTTTCCTTTTCTGAGATAACTGAAACTGACGAGCTTTACCATGATCCGGTGGAATTATGATAAAGGTATATTTGTTTTTCACGGGTTATTTACTCCTTTATTATTCTGATCTGAATCAGACTTTTGACTACTTTTTTCGGAAGAGGTCTTGTGCTCAGACTCTTTCTCCTGAGTCTTTTCCGCAATAACTTTTTCCGTCTTAATCTTTTCTGCCTTAGCCTTGGCTTTAGCTTTTCCTTTTATGCGAAATTCTCTATAGATAGCTATAAGAAAAACGATTAAGGCCCCTGCTAGGACTGAGCCTAAGATCACTAAGACCAGAGGAACTTCTGCCACATACCAAAATAGATTAATGGCCACAGGGTCAGCATTTTGCACCGCAAAGATGGCTACTAATAAGGCTACTATGAGGGTAAAAATTAAGAAGATCATGGACTTCCCTCTTTCTACTTATCTTTTGAACATAACTTAGTTCGACTTATGGGAGGGAGAATCCTCCTTTTTCCATGTTTTACTACAAGGATAAAAAGTAAAGATGTTTCTCTAAACTCTTGTTCTTTGCAGGATAAATGGTAGGAAAGAGAGAATTTAGCTATAGGTGAATTCTAGAACATAACTATTTCCTATAATAAAACTAGCATATAGCCCTAATAAAGAGATGATTTTTAGAGATATATTAAGAGGTTAGAAAAAATTGTGGGGAGTTAGCATTGAAAGAGGATGTTTATCGTCTATCATTATTTTGGTCATTAGAAACGGGAGATGATGATGGCTCTAATCGCTATTTATTCGCCCGGGTATTTGAATATTCCCAGGAAGGGATCTGTATTACTAATCCTCAAGGGAATATTATCTATGTAAATCCTGCCTTTACTAAAACTACAGGGTATAGTATGGCAGAAGTTTTGGGTAAAAATCCCCGGATCCTTAAATCTGGTCGCCATAGCAAAGAGTTTTATCGGAAAATGTGGCGGGATTTAACTAGTAAGGGCCAGTGGAAAAATGAGATCTGGAATAGGAGAAAAAACGGGGAGATCTACCCCGAAATGCTCAATATCCATGCTGTCCTCAATGAAAGTGGAGTTTTGACTCATTACGTAGCTATTTTTCGTGATATTACGGAAGATATGCAATTGCGTAAGGAAGTGGAACTAGCTGGTCAAATTCAAAAGAATATTCTCCGTGGGGATTTGGATCACGAAAAACTGAGGATGAAAAGTATATTCTTACCATATCACCACTTAAGTGGAGATTATTATGATTATCGCTGGGATGAGAAAAACCTTATTTTTCGAGGATTCCTTTTTGATGTAATGGGACATGGGGTGGCTTCTGCTCTCCAAAACTCTGCCTTAAGGGTTCTTTTCCGCCAAGTAGTAAGTCAAAGGATCTCTTTGCCGGAGAAAGTGGTCTGGATGAACCATGAAGCTCAAGCTATCCTACCGGCAGATTCCTTTGCAGCAGGTATCTTTTTTGACCTTGATTTGAATCAAAAGACTCTTACTTTCGTGACAGCAGGGATTAACCAATTCTTACTCTTTTCGGGAAAAAATTCTCCAGGTTGTGAAGTCATTAGCCAGCCGGGTCTATTTTTAGGCATATCGGAACATGCTGAATATGAAGAGCATGTCATACCTTTTAACGCCGGAGACGGGATGATCTTTTTAACCGACGGATTTTTAGATTTAATTAGGGAAAAGGAATATCCACTGCACCAGAAGGATTTAGAATCTTTGTTCCAATGGTTAAAGGATATGGGGGAAAGTAAAGAGTTAAAGGACGATGGAACAGCTATAAGCCTCATCCATCTCTAAAGGATTCATAGGGTTTAAGTAGATCGCAGCAAAGGGTGGGTGTGTGTTATGCGAAAAAAGTTAATGCGGCAAAAAATCTTACGTAGGAGGTTTACTTCCGAGCAGGAATATCGCAATTTTCGTGAGGGACTACATCGATCTTTAAGAGAGGTATTGGCAAATCATATTTCTAAAAAAGGCGATCTGGAACAAGACCTAACTATGTTAGAGATTGCTATCAATGAAGCTATTAATAATGCTTTTAAATATGCTCAGAATAAAATCGAACCATCTGTGATTTTAAGTATTTATATCTTTGATCCCAACATATTATTTATCCGAGTAAAGGATAATGGCAGTGGTTTTAAAGCTGATCAAGTTCTCGCTAAGGTAGATGCCCTGGAAAAGTCTGAAGAAGACGATTGGGAATGGGGTGAGTCTGGCCGAGGGATATTTATTATGGAGGCGGTTATGGATAAGGTCCGCTATAATGCTAAAGGGAATTCGGTAGTGCTATTAAAAACCCTGTCTTAGATTGAGGAGGTAAATAGTTCATGGCCATAGAGATAAATGTCCAACAAAATGAGGTTCATGTTCTACTAGAGGGCAAAATCTATGTTGAAGATGCAGCAGTTTTACGGGAGAAACTTTTAGAACTTCTAGAACAGGGACAATCCCGGTTTGTCTTCCATTTGCACAATCTTTCCTATATTGATAGTTCAGGTTTAGGAGTATTAGTAGCTATTCACAAAAAGGCTTTAGAAAGAAATGGTAAAATTGTGGTAAAAGGTTTGCAAGGAGCGGTAAAAGAACTTTTCCTCTTAACTCGCTTAAATAAAGTCTTTGAGATTCTCGATTAAAGAAAGGGTTATGGGATAAAGGGCCAAATATAGGTGGCAAATGAAAAGAGGTGCTTATATGAAAATCGGTGTGCGTTTTCGAGTTCTTGGTGGTTATCTCGGTATTATTGGAATTTTTGTAGCAGCTATTATAGTTATATTTTTCTTCCAACAACGGGTCAATCATGGAGTAGAAGAGATCTTCGAACACACAGATGTAATCCTCTTAACCCAAGATTTAAAAACAGAGCTAAGTTTGGCTGACGATAACTGGAATCGGTCCACCATTGCTTCAGAAAGTGATCGGGTTTGGTATCTTGAAGATTATGAAAAAGGAATCGCCCGGATTCAAGAGGGGCTAAACATTATCTTAGGTTATGACCTGTCTCAGGAGCAAAAAGAAAACCTCATGGAGTTTCAGACTCTTTTTGAAGAGTATAAAACTGAGAATAGCTTCGGTTTGGTCACTGATATTGAGCCAATGATGAAATTACTAGATGAGGTTATTAAGAGTCAAAAGGAAGTCCTCACTGTTAATGAAGGTTCCATTTTAGTCAGTATAAACTGGGTTAAATGGGTGAGTATTTTTGCCACTCTCCTGGCTGCTTTGGCTGCAGCAATAGTAGGTTATGCCCTTACCCGCTGGATTATCGATTCCATCAAAGAAATCCAAGAGGTTATGAGCAAAGCAGGGTTAGGAGACTTAACAGTTTTGGCACCTGTCAAATCCAGTGATGAATTTGGGGATCTTAGTGCAGCCTTTAATGTGATGATTACTCGCTTGGCTGATTTAGTAAAAAGTGTCCGGGAAATGACGGAGAACCTGGCGGCTACTTCCCAGCAATTAGCTGCGACTAGTGAAGAGGCTTCGGCAGCGGTGAATGAAGTAAGTGAAAATATGCAAAATGTGGCTTCAGAATCAGAAAGAGGCTCTCGGGCCATTGTGGAAGCTTCCCAGGTCTTATTAGAGCTCTCATCCTTGACCCAGATTGCCCGGAACCAAAGTCTCTCTGCAGCAGAAAACTCTCAGAAAACCATGAAAACAGCAGAACTTGGCAAGAGTACAGTTAATGATGCTATTGGTCGGATGGATGCTATTCACGCTCATACTGTAGAAACGGAAGAACTGATGGAGCAGTTAAGTGATCTGTCTAAACAGATCGATTCTATTACCGTTACTATTTCTGGACTAGCTGATCAAACTAACCTCCTGGCTTTGAATGCTGCCATTGAGGCAGCTCGGGCAGGAGAATCCGGCCGAGGCTTTGCGGTGGTAGCTGAGGAGGTTCGTAAACTAGCGGAACAATCTACCCAAGGTGCTAAAGATGTGGCCAACCTTGTCCAGAAAGTCCTCTTAGGTGTGGATAAGGTCATGAAGGCTACCAAGTTGACCCGGGATGAGG
>JAAZLD010000111.1 GCA_012799495.1 Desulfitobacterium sp.
AAGAACACGGTGGCACCTAGAGCACACATGGCTACAAGGTTGGCATACTCTCCAAGGTAGAAAAGCCCCCAACGTAAACCTGTATACTCAGTAAATGGTCCGGCAATAATTTCTTGCTCTCCTTCTGCTAAGTCGAAAGGCGCTCTATTTACTTCTGCTTGTCCGCAAATCAAGAAAATAACAAATGCCAACGGTTGTAAGAATATAAAGGGAATTGTCGCTTGTGCATCTACAATTTTTGATAAGTTAAAGGTTTGAGTAATCATAACAACCCCAAGCATGGAGAAAATTATGGGAATCTCATAACTGATCATCTGGGCCACTGCCCGCATACCTCCAAGCAAGGAGTACTTGTTATTAGAACTCCAACCTGCCATTAGTAAAGCCAATGTAGCTACAGATGTAACTGCGATATAGAAGAAAACTCCCAGTTCTAAGTCGATAACAGTCATTTTGTAGCCAAAAGGAATAATGGTCAGGGTCAAAATGGGGATCCCGAAAATAAACATAGGGGCAATTTTAAACAAGGTACGATCCGCGCCACCGGGGATCACATCCTCTTTCCCCAATAATTTTAAAGCATCGGCTATGGTCTGAAACCATCCGCGGGGACCTAACCGGTTTGGGCCGGGACGTTGAGAAGGCCATCCAGCAATTTTACGTTCTAAAACGATGAGTAAAAGTGCGGAGACTACAATAACAACAAGAATTAAGACCATTCCAATCAACGTCATGGTTAAATCAGCCCAAAAGGAATAAGGATCCGCAAATAAACCACGGATGGCAGCCGCTATATTTACTGGCAAATTATTCAAAGCTTCCATCTTATTCTCCCCTCGCTGAGAGTATTACTTATCCACTTCACCAAGCACTGCATCTAAAGACGCAAAGCTGGCAATCAGATCCTGGACATAAGTTCCTACGCCAATTTCTTCTAAACACTGCAGGTTGACAAAGGCACCAGCCCGTATCTTAACCCGCTCAGGTTTAGTAGTTCCATTACTAACGATATAGAAACCCATTTCACCTTTTGGATTTTCCACACGATGATACACTTCCCCAACGGGTGGTTTAATCACTCTAGGGACTTTGGCCATAACAGGGCCCTCTGGTATATCACGCATAGCTTGACGAATAATTTTTAGACTCTCATTCATTTCCATTAAACGGACCATATTCCTATCAAAGGTATCACACCCATGAAGGACAGGAACTTCAAAGTCGAATCGATCATATATACCGTAAGGTTCATTTTTCCGCACGTCATAGTTGACTCCGGAAGCCCTTAAAGCACAGCCGGTAATACTCAAGTTTTCAGCTACTTCCTTAGGAAGAATGCCGATTTTTTTCATCCGGGCCTGAGCAATTTCGTTACCCAGATAAATGTTATAATACTCCTCAATTTTCTCTGGCATATCATCTACAAAGGATTGAAGAGCAGGCCAGAATTCTTCAGGAGGCTCTGCGTTAATTCCACCGATTCGCATCACATTCACTGTCAAACGGTTTCCAGCGAGCATCTCAAACATATCGAGAATTCTTTCCCGGTCCCGGAAGGGGTAACCCCAAGCCGTCCATCCTGCCATATCCAAAGCGGAGCTGGCAATGAAAACCTGGTGACTGGCAAAACGAGCTAATTCTGCAATAATAACACGCAAATACTCTGCCCGTTCAGGAATTTCCAGACCCATTAACTTCTCAACTGTTTGAACATAGGCCAAGTTGCAGTGGGGTGAAGCCAAATAGTCTAAGCGGTCGGTATAAGGAATGAATTGGGCATAAGTGCGACTTTCCGCTAATTTTTCCAACCCGCGATGAAGATATCCAATCTTAGGCTCAATAGACGTAACTATTTCCCCCTGTAACCGGATAATCATCCGAAACACACCGTGCATACTAGGGTGTTGGGGGCCCATGTTTAGTATAAGTTCTTCCGTACCTTCTGTATAAATATCAGACATGGTTTTATCCCCCCTTTAATCTTCACCTTTACGAACACGCATTTTATCGCGTACTTCAGGCGGTTCTGTAACATAATCTTTACGTAGTGGGTATCCTTCGAAGTCATCCCACATATAAATCCGTCTTAAGTTCGGATGACCAGTAAATTCGATTCCGAACATATCATAAGCTTCTCTTTCCATAAAATTGGCTCCCGCCCAAATCTTCACTACAGAATCAATAACAGGCTTTTCTCGATCCACGATTGCTTTGACTCTCAGCTTTTGGGGTCCCCTCAAACTGGTTAGGTGGTAGACTACTTCAAAATGTTCCAATTTGTCTACACCAGCAATGTCGTGGAGAAAGTCACAAGGTACATCTTCGAAGTTTTTAACAGCCGTTAAAACTTCGGTGATATAAGGAGCCTGAACAGTGAGAACCAAAAAGTCTAAACTTTCTTCTACTTTACCGTTAACACGAGCTGCTAACTCATCTACTCGTTTTCTTAAAATTTCTTTATTTTCCATGCTGCATTAACCTCACCTTATCTGGGTGCATCACCTTATATTTCAATTGAAGCAACCCATATACTAAGGACTCCGGACGTGGTGGACAACCAGGAATATAGACATCCACTGGAACTATTTTATCCACACCCGTGGTCATGGAATAAGAATCCACAAAAGGTCCGCCAGCGCTAGCACAGCTACCCATGGCGATTACCCATTTGGGTTCAGGCATTTGGTCATAAATCATCCGCAATAGTGGAGCCATTTTCCGGGTACATGTTCCTGCAACAATCATCACATCAGCATGACGTGGTGAAGCACGGAAAACCTCATACCCAAAACGAGAGATATCCACCCGCGGACCGCCTGCAGCCATCATTTCGATAGCACAACATGCTAAGCCAAAAGTTACTGGCCAAAAAGAATGTGCTCTACCCCAGTTGAGTACTTTGTCAACAGTGGTGAGCAATATGTTCTTTTCCATTAACGCTTCGGCTTCGCGGAGCTCTTTCTCTTTTGCTACATCCACTCTAATGCACCTTCCTTCCAAGCATACCAGAATCCAACTAGTAGGATGATAATGAATATGAACATTTCAATAAATGCGAAGGTACCCAACTTACGAAAGGACAACGCCCAAGGGAAGAGGAACACTGTTTCTAGGTCAAATGCTGTAAAGACAATTGCATAAAGGAAATAATTACTCTTAAAACCTAACCAAGTACGACCAATGGTTACGTTACCGCCTTCGTAGGGTGTTAGTTTTTCTGGAACCGGTTTATTTGGAGCTAAAAGTTTTGGCATTAACATCATAATGAGGTTAATGGCAATTGCTACCACAAGCGCAATCCCTACGGCAGCAAAAGTATGTGACATCTCCTTTACCCCCCTTCATTTATTTTCTTTTTTGAAGTGAATACCATAAGCCAAACTAATTGTGCCATAATTGTTAATGAATAGTCAACATCTATGTATGGCTATTAGTTGTTTATGCAATCTTATGAAAATTAAACCACACTGCTTTGCTCCTGAACTGGAGTAAAGCTTTTCCTATGGATAGGGCAAGGTCCGTATTTGCGTAATGCCGTAAGATGCTCCCTAGTGCCATATCCTTTATTTTTAGCAAATTTATATTCAGGATATAACTCATCTAATTGGATCATCAAATGATCCCGAGAAACCTTAGCTATGATGGAAGCTGCCGCTATGCTGGCACTTACAGCATCCCCATCCACAATTCCTTCTTGAGGAATTTTAAGATTTGGTATTTCTAATGCATCAATCAAAAGAAAGTGAGGACTAATATTTAAATTTTTCACCGCTCGAAACATCGCCAGTTTCGTAGCTTCTAAGATGTTTAAAGCATCAATTTCAGCTGGCTCAGCACTACCTACAGCATATCCTAAAGCCTCTTTTTTAATTTCTAAAAAGAGTTTTTCCCGTTTGTTCTCAGTAAGTTTCTTGGAATCATTAAGACCATTCAATTTAAATTTTGCTGGTAAGATACATGCTGCAGCTACCACTGGTCCGGCTAAAGGACCTCTACCTGCTTCGTCGATTCCAGCTATATGCAAGTAGCCCCTTTGCCACAACTCTTGCTCATGTACGAGCAACTTTTTCATTCTTTCAGCTTCTTCTCTTTCTTTCTGCTGATTTTTGTAATAGCGTTCTATAAGCTGTTGGACCCCTTGGCGAGAATCTTTTGCACATTCTAGAAGAAATTCCTCAGAAGGAGAGGTTTTAAGGACTTCCCCTACCTCCCGAATGCTCATCTGCGATAGGCCTTTCAATAATCTCCCTCTTCCCCTAAATACTTATACTTTTTTGTACATCTTATACTTCTTATTTTTAGTTATTATATTTTCCGATTTTATGACATCATTAAAGATTATTCTATGAATCTAATAAATCTAAAGTAAATTTACCTAAATTGCCTCCTCGAAATTCTCTTAAAAAAACCTGAGCAGCCTTAAAAGTATCTATTCGACCGCCCTTAACCAAACAACCACGCCTGCCACCTACTACTTCTAAGTCAACTTCTGCTACATTTTCACTGAACTTTTTTAATGACTCAGGATAATACTCTTTTAACCAGTTTATAACCCAAAGGGCTAGTTCCTCTAAGTTAAGGACTTCGTCACGGATTGCCCCTATAGCTCCTAACTTTAAGCCCACTTCTTGATCTTCAAATTTAGGCCAGAGCAATCCGGGAGTGTCCAAAAGTTCCACTCTATCGTGAATACGAACCCATTGATTTCCTTTAGTAACTCCTGGCTTATTACCAGTTTTAGTTTTTGCTCGCCCAATAAGATTGTTTACCAAAGACGACTTTCCACAATTAGGAATTCCTACGACCATTGCACGGATGCTTCTAGAACGTATCCCTTTTTCTTGCCATTTCAAGATCTTATCCTGCATAATTTTCTCAAGTTCCGGTACAATTCTATTTACTCCCACTCCTTTTACAGCACTTACTGCTAAGACTGGATTAGTGTTACCCAATTCCTTTATCCATCTTATTGTCATATTAGGATCTGCCAAATCAGCTTTATTAAGGATAATTACTTTTGGTTTATCTCCAAGTAATTCCTGAAGAAGAGGGTTTCTGCTACTTTGCGGTACTCT
>JAAZLD010000112.1 GCA_012799495.1 Desulfitobacterium sp.
CCATTACATATATTTTCCTGCAGGTTTAGATTATTTACAAAAAGTTTTATAATGTTTCATTATGAACCATTTATCTAATATTGCGACTTTTTATTGCAGTAAAGAACGAAAGTTGCTATTATAGGGTATGTAGATTATGCCTATACATTAGAGGGGAGTGCCATGAAGGACAGACCCATAAGCATAATTAAAGCAATGGCCTTTGGAACTAGTCTCGCTACTACTCTTGGAGGGCTTGTGGTAGGAGGTTTTTTTCTGGGTAAATTTTTGGATGGTCGTTTTGGTACTTATCCATTGCTGACCCTGATATTTATAATCGCAGGCCTAGTCTTAGGTGGTATTTACTTAGTTTTTACATTAAGGAAGTTTGACATTTTTGATGAAAAAAAGTAGTTGGATTCTCCTGTTTGGAGTAAGCTCTTTAATTCTTCCAATAGTTGCCATCACTGGCAAGACAGAGATTCTGGGAGTCCTTATAGGGTATATACTTAGTTTTATTCTCATACTTTGGCTAATTAAGGATACTCTGAGCAACGTAGATGGAGAGATCTTAGTCGCAGTAAAACGTATGCGTCGGGGTTTTTTTACGCGCATCGCACTGGTTACTTTGGTAGTAGTTGTTGTGGGATATTATTTCCCAGACTGGCTTTTTCCACTAGCCATTGGAATTGCATTAGGGTTAATTGTTTTTCTAATCGATAATATTAAGGGAATTTTACAACGTGGAAAGGGGTGAACCAGAAGGCAATGCATGAAACTCTATTATGGGAAATAGGTGGATTAACTTTTCATGGTAAGACCCTTGTGATGACTTGGATCGTCATGGCTATTATTATAGTCTTTGTTCTTTCAGGGGTACGTAATTTAACCAGTGGTAAACCTGGGAAAATGCAAAACATCCTAGAGTGGATGGTAGACTTTGTTAGAAAAATCATCTCTGACAATATGGACTACAAAAAAGGTAAACCCCTGTTAGGATATTTGATCACTTTGATCTTATTTGTTTTCGTCTCTAATGTATTTGGCCTGCTCCCCAACCTTACCTTTGGAATATTTAATAACATAGAATTTGCTAAGCTTAACGAAATCTTTGAGGGAGCTTTACTAATGTCTCCTACAGCAGATGTTAATACTACCTTAGCCTTGGGCATAATGACTATGGGATGGGTTGTATATATGGGGATCAAAAATAAAGGTGCTGGCTATTTTCGCCACTTCATAGAGCCTAACCCATTGTTTTTTTTAATTCATGTTATTGACTTTATATCTAAGCCCATGACCCTGGCTTTCCGTCTATTTGGTAATATTTATGCTGGGGAAGTTTTGTTAGCTGTCATCCTTATGGTACCAGGTTACTTTGTACTAGGGATGGTAGTGCCAGATGCTATCTGGCTTGGATTTAGCGTCTTTATTGGAGCTATTCAAGCTTTTGTCTTTACAGTACTTACAACTGCCTATGTTGCTCAGGCAGTGGTTGATGATTAAGTTCTGTGTGTAATGGATTATTTTCAGTGCAAATTTTCACTGAGGAATAATATTTTTACTTCTTAAATTTTGGAGAATAAGAAAGGAGGAAACTCTGTGGACGTATCAGCTGCTGCATCACTTAGTGCAGGAATTGCTGCTGGATTAGCGGCCCTCGGAGCTTCATTTGCCATTGGCAGAGTAGTAACTAAAACAATTGAAGGTGTGGCTCGTCAGCCCGAAGCAAAAGGATCTTTACAACCAATTATGTTTATTGGTGTAG
>JAAZLD010000113.1 GCA_012799495.1 Desulfitobacterium sp.
AAGACTAACGCCAGCAAGTTGCTGGCGTGTTTTATTTTACGTCGATTCAAAAAAACTTATCTTCATATTTAGTAATAAGGAAATCTTTCAAAAAAGTCAGAGGTGGAAGACTCTCCTGTTCTTGAGAAATCAAGGTCAGGTTCCAGTCAAATGAGTTATCTGCAAGAGGGAGATTGCGCTCTACCTGGATATGTTTTGTATTGGGATAAGCGTATTCAAACATCAAGTAGTTTTCATTTTCCATAAGATAGAAGGCTGTTTTGGCTGAAGTAACGATTTTAAAATCCACCTCTATACCTTCTTGGTGCAGTTTGTCATAGAGGGGTTTCATAATCACATGGGGAGCACCCCAGACCAAGCACTTTTCCCCAGCTAAATCTTTGAGATCCAGGTGTTCCTTTGCCGAAAAACCATGGGATTCGGAAAAAGTTACCCCAAAGGGGAATTGGAAGATACTTTCAGTTAAAAGTCCTGGAATTTGGTTGTCCATCATGGCCAAAACAGCGGCGGTAAGCTCGCCAGCTAGGACCTTTTCAACACATTGATCTGACGGGAGTGATACTGGTTCCAAAGAAACCTCCGGGTTTGCCGCTCCGAACTCTTCCAGATAGCTTGGTAATTCCGGTGTGGCGAAGGGGAGAAGAGAGCAGGAGAGACCGAATTTCAGAGTTTGCCCTTGGATTTTGTTGACCTCCAAAACCATGGTTTCGTAAGTATCTACCAACTCTTCAGCATATTTGCGCACAAGTTCTCCCGAGGTTGTGAGAGAAATCCGATTGCGCCAATTATTAAAAAGTGTGGTATTGAGTTCCTCCTCTAAGGAGGAGATCTTTTGCCGCAAACCTTGGCGCGAGATGAATAACTTTTCCGCAGCTTTCGTAAAATTCATTTCTTCACAGCAGGCCAAAAAGGCTTTTAACTTAAAGATATCCATAGCAATCCTCCAGAGGAGCATTTCGCCAAAGGCAAGTAAAAGCTTGCGCCTTGTGAAAATTATAACTGCTTTTTGTAATTTTGTAAACAAGCTAGAATATAACCATAGATATTGTGCAAGAAAGAGTAAAGGAGAAGGTGTAAAATGACAAAAAAGTATTCCCGTCGCGACTTTCTAAAGGCAGCAGCTCTAGGTGCAGTAGGCACAGGGGCTCTAGGCATTCTAAGTGGGTGCTCTACTAATGCAACTACGAAAGGGACTTATACCCCTGGTACTTACACTGCTACTGCCAAGGGTATGGGCGATGTGACTGTGACCATGACCTTCGACGAAAATAGGATCACTGATGTTGTTCTTGACTTATCCAATGAGACAGAAGGTATCGGTCAGGCAGCCAAAGATCAGCTCATAGCTCAAATTCTTGATGGTCAAAGTGTGCAAATTGATGGTGTTTCTGGTGCCTCCATTACCAGTAAAGCAGTTATGCAGGCAGCTGCTGACTGTATCACCCAAGCTGGGGGGAACCCAGTTGTAGTATCCCAGGGTTCAGCGGAAGCAGAATCAACTGGAGGGGACTGGCTGGGTGAAGAACCGCAAATTGCTGATAGCCAAATAACCAAGACCTATGATTATGAAGTAGTGGTAATTGGGGCAGGTACTGCTGGAACCTTTGCCGCCTGTTCAGCCGTAGATGAAGGGGCAAAAACAGTTCTGATAGAAAAATTCGGCAGGGATTTCGGCGGCTCCGGCATCCGGGATACCCTAGCTGCAATTGGGTCTAAACAGCAAATCGCCAATAATACCAAAATCAATAAATTTGATGTAATCCGGTTGATGTATAATCACTCCCAGGGTTATGGGGACCAAAGACTTTACAAAGTATGGGCCGATAACTCCGGTGAGATGATGGATTGGTATGCTGACCAAATTGCTAAGCATGGTGTAAAGATTCTCCACGAAGTAGATAATCATGATACAGGGGAGAAAAACGAGTTTTATGATGCAGGTCACTCCATCCAATGGGAGGGAAGGGAATATCAATCTCAGTTTTCCATGTTCCTCCTTTTGGATGATTATAAAGAAAAGGGACTGGAAGTTCACTATGAAACAGAGATGATCAAGCTTGTAAAAGAGGGCAATAAAGTCACTGGGATCATTGCCAAAGTTGGTGATGAGTATGTACGCTACAATGCTTCTAAGGGTGTAATTGTCTGTACTGGTGGCTATTCTAACAATATGGAGATGCTCAAGGCACTTCAGCCGGAAACTGTGAAAATGATCGGTGTGAACTACTCATTTCCAGGCAGCACTGGTCAGGGAATCAAGGCTTGCCTTTGGGCGGGTGGGGTAATGGATGAAACCCATGCAGGGATGATTTTTGACAGAGCCTGTGTGAAACCTGATGCTACAGGTACTGAAAATGCCGCCTGGTTCTGGATGGGCTCCCAACCTTTCTTGAAGGTGGATCTAAATGGAAACCGGTTTACTAATGAATCAGGTAGCTATGACCATATCTTGCACACTGCCTTCAATCTCTTGCCAGAGCATACCTACGCCATGATCTGGGATGCTAATTATACAAAAGATATCGAACGTTTTGAGACTCATGGTTGCTCTCGCCTCTATCCTCATGCTAATGGAACAGAATCCGTTTTCCCCATGGATTATATCGCCCATGTGATGAACCCAGATCTTATTGAACAGGGATATATAGTTCAAGCCGATACCATCGAGGAACTAGCGGAAAAACTAAACATCCCTCCCCAAAACCTAAAAGCTACTGTAGACCGTTATAATGAGCTTTATGATAAACAAAAGGACGAAGACTTTGGCAAAGAGCCTTTCCGTCTTTCTGAGATTCGTACAGCACCCTTTTATGGTGTGCGCCAGTGTGGAGGATATTTCATCTGCACCATGGATGGTATCAAAATCAATACCGATATCAATGCCATCGATAAAGAAGGTAAACCCATCGAAGGACTCTATGTGGCAGGGGACTGCTCTGGAGGGTATTCCCATGGTAGTTATGTGAACCTGCTTGCTGGTGCCGCCGCTGGACGTAGCGCCACCTTCGGCAGACTGGCTGGCCGAAACGCTGCTCGTCGGAAAGTATAATCTTTACTGCCAAATTGCCTACAAGGATGACAGTTCAAAGATCACAGTTCAAAGATCACAGATTACAAACTACAAATTACAAAGAGAGCCTCTGGATATTGTCCAAGGCTCTCTTTTTTTGGGAAAAAACAGATTCCATTTGTAATCATAGTGAATCCATTTGGAATCACCTTTAAACCATTGCCACTAGGTGCCTTTGATTCCTAGGGTCTGAGGAAGGGGGAGAGGGGTGATTCTTATTTTCATCAAAGCATCCCCCAAAACAGCGAATACTCTGAATTTTCTAATTGGCACGAAAGTTGCATTAACTTAAGGCCAGTTAAAGATGCGGTATCTAAACTTTGACGCTCTTTCAATTTAAGTAGTCTCCAAGATAGGAGGGGGAGACATTTTAATACAATACGCAGAAAGTGAGGAGGAAACATTCAGTGATTATCATTGGCGAAAAGATTAACGGCTCCATTCCTTCTATGGGAAAAGCCATTAAAGAAAGAAATGCGGACTATATCCGGGAGTGTGCTCAGAAGCAAACAGAAGCAGGTGCTCACTATCTGGATGTATGTGCCTCAGTAGAAGTAGAAAACGAGATTGAGACCTTAAAATGGCTCATTGATTTAGTTCAGGAAGTTTCAGATTTACCTATTTGCGTGGATAGCCCAAACCCCCATGCCTGTGTTGAAGCCATGGCATTCTGTAACAAACCAGGGATAGTTAACTCCATATCGCTGGAAGGAGATAAAATCGATGTTATCCTGCCAGCAATTGCCGATACAGAGTGGGATTGCATAGCTCTCCTT
>JAAZLD010000114.1 GCA_012799495.1 Desulfitobacterium sp.
TACCCCTTCATGATAGAATTTATGACTCTACCATGAGGGGGTATCTCACTAGGGGAGCTTATCAAATTAATCCACTTCCTTAAAAGTCTTAAATATCTCCTAGCAAACTATCTACCTGAGTAAGAGTTTCTCCGATGGGCTTATGAATAGCGATAGTGTTCTTATCCCTATCAAAAGGAGTGGAAGAGTTATTGATGATAACTATGGGGCATGATTTGGGGGTAAAATGCAAGAGCCCCGCCACAGGATAGACACTTAGGGAAGTACCTAGGATTAAAAGTAAATCACAGTTGCTGACCATGGAAATTGCGTTATTATATAAAGGGACTTCTTCTTCGTAAAGGACAACATCTGGTTTAATAGGGAAATTGTTATGCTCTTGGCAATCACAAAAATATTTCTTGTTATCTAAGATCTCATAAAAGGGATATTGTTTTTTGCATTTTATACAAGAGGCAGTTTCAAGGGAGCCGTGGATTTCTAAGACTTTTTTACTCCCGCCCTTTTGATGAAGTCCATCTACATTTTGGGTAATAATTTGATGAACCATACCACGAGATTCCCAGGTAGCCAGAATTTCATGGCCTATATTCGGTAATACCTCCCGATGGTCCATGAATTTTTGCAATAAACTATAGAAATCTCTAACATTCTCGAGAAAATAGCTTAGAGATAAAACCTCCTCGGGAATTTCCCGATAGATCCCTTTAACTGAACGGAAGTCAGGAATTCCTGATTCTGTTGACATTCCCGCTCCAGTTAAGACCACGGTTTTCTTAGATTTACTCAGGAGTTCGGCAAACTTTTCTAGTGGTTCCATGGCTAATTCCTCCTCCAAAATCCCTCACATGAACCCTCATTAAAACACTTCATCCTTCATTAGCATTTCATCCACGTATATTTCAAAAGCAAAGTAAATCGTTGATCTCAATATTCAAGTCCTATACTTATCCCCAATCAACTTTACCCATAATAGGGGCAGTTTTTTTTCCGACATTCTCGATTTTCCTTAAAGAAATCGCATTGTATATCCTCATCCAGCTCCATTATAATTCCTAAATTTTCCTTGGTAAATGTCGCAGCTTCTTGGGCAGCTGCGAAGGAGTTGCGCTTACAACATCTTGGTCCACCTAACTCTGCAATTTTAGCTAGAGCCCGGGAGGTCATTTCATTTGCCCAACGCCAAGGTTTAACGGAAAGTGGTGTCGCTTGAGTAATAATACTTATATACATGCCAGAACTGACTGCTGCACCACAAGCCCCCCAAAATCCACAAGTTCCCCCTGGATATTGGCTCCCCCTGGCTTTCATTTCATCTAGAGCCGCCTTTAATTCCACTTCTCCTCCGGAATTATGGAAAGAGGTAATCAGGGCTGCACCAACCATAATATGATGTTCCGGACCATGCATATAGATGTATGGGTATTCCATCAATTCCTGGAGAATTTGAATTGGGTTGCGTGAATGGCTTTGTAAACAATAGTCCATTACATATTGGATTCCTTTTTCTGCATGACATTTATCACAAACAAAGTGGTTATCTTCACAGCTAGCATAGCTGGCGAGTTTTCTCCCACAAATACTACACTCCATTTTCTTAGCTTTTTCAAAGTAAATCAATTGTTCTCCACATACTAGACAAGCCCCTTCTCCTCGATTCATAATATACACCTCACAATACTAGCTTCATTATACAATTCATGATTTAACTTTACTACACTACCACCTTCTAAATATAATACTAGCCCCCAACACCCGATTAAGAGAGATTTATGGAGAAAAACAAAAGATGCCAACCAAAACAACTCGGTTGACATCCTTTTATAATACATAATAGTAAATACATTTTTAAATACATTAATAGTTAAATATTTGCCAGAACACTACTTCTTATACACTAACCTAACTTTCTTATCACCCATCCGGGCTGTCATAAGGGCTTTAGCTAAAAGTTCCTTTTTACTACTATAAACATCGATTTCGATATTACAGTGTTTTTTTGATACTAGCAAAAGTTTTGCAGT
The DNA here is from genome assembly GCA_012799495.1 of Desulfitobacterium sp. Taxonomy (GTDB): domain Bacteria; phylum Bacillota; class Desulfitobacteriia; order Desulfitobacteriales; family Desulfitobacteriaceae; genus Desulfitobacterium. Next base: position 2,025 of record JAAZLD010000114.1, read on the forward strand.
TATCTGGATCTCTGCATCTACCGGGATAGGTTGAAGTTGGTAGAAAGTAAAGTTTTCTGTAATGGCATCTAAACGGTGTTGTTTGCGCAATGCAATATACCCAGCCATGTTCATTAAAGTTACTAATACTCCTGGAGTTGCAGAGCCAAAATCGTTAGTCATAGCCCGGGTTATCTTTCCTTCAATGGTTAGGAACTCCGAGTCCTCTACATAACGGAAGCCACTTAGAATCAAGTTATCAAAAGTTTCCCCGAATTGAGGTTGCTTTTGAATCTGCTGATAAGCTTCTAACACATCCTGAAGGCTAATGATCCCGATAATTACTCCCTCATCTACCACTGCGGCAATTTCCCAGCCTTCCCACAACATAATCCGGGAGACATGGGTTACAGAGTCCTCTCGTCCCACTGTATAAGGATTAGGGTTCATTACTTCCACAACAGGAGTATTTGTTTCCGCCCCTGCTACATCAATAGCCGTAACCATTCCTACCACAACCTTGTTTTCATCCACTACTGGAAAACGGCTGTGACCTGTTTCTTGGGAAAAATCGTACCAATCACCTACAGTGTTTTTAGTGGTTAGGTATTTTACATCCTCAACCATAATATCTTCCACTAGTATAAGCTCTTTTTCAATTAATCGATCATAAAGAGCCCGGTTGATCATTGAGGTTACAGCAAAAGTATCATAAGGAGCTTTAATAACAGTTAAGTTTTTTTCCTGGGCAACTTTAAGAACATCCTCTTGAGGCTCAAACCCACCTGTAATCAATAGAGGAGAACCCTTTTGCAAGGCAAGGATCTGGGCATCATGGCGATTCCCTACTATGCACAAGGCATTTTTCTCCAAATAACGATCCATAGCCTCTAGTTCCATAGCAGCAATAAGAAATTTATTTGGAGTTGTATCAAGATTTTCGGAACCGCATAAAACAATTCCTTCCACGATTTGAGATACTTCCCGCAAAGTGAGATCTTCAATTCGACGTTCTTTAGCTCCCTCGATGCGGATGGTACCTACTTTAGGAATGGAACGTACAAAGCCTTTATTTTCTGATTCCTTAATAGCACGATAGGCTGTACCTTCACTTACGTCCAGTTCTTTGGCGATGAAGCGGACGGAAACCTTGCTACCTACTTCAAGGCCTTCAATGAAATCTAAAATTTGTTGATGTTTTGTCTGACTCAATCACAAACGCTCCCTATCTATAGGCGATTTTCA
>JAAZLD010000115.1 GCA_012799495.1 Desulfitobacterium sp.
GCATTCTTCAAGCCCGAGCCAAGGGTTCCAGCTACAGCAATGGCCAAGACCATCCCTGGAAAAGCCAATAGAATATCCACAATCCGCATACAGATTGTATCGAAGAGCCCCCCGAAATAGCCAGCAAGAACCCCAATAATGGTCCCCACACTAAAGACAATTCCTACTAGCAATAAAGAACTAAAGATAGAAGCTGAGGCCCCATGGATAACCCTCGAAAAAACACAACGTCCCAACTGATCCGTTCCAAAGGGATACTCTCCGCTGGGAGACTCCAAGGCTATTTCTAAATTAACTAAGTAAGGATCATTTGGGGCAAGGAATGGGGCTAATAAACTTAAGGTGCAAATTAAAATAACTAAAGCTAAAAAAATTCCAAACCGAAGATAGACAGGGTCTCTACTCTGGATCTTTAACATTCTTTGTGTAATATCCATCTTAAGCTACCTCTTTATCAAGTTTTACTCTCGGATCCAATAGTCGGTAACAAAGATCTGTAAGGAGGTTTACAGTGACAAAGATTAAAGCCATCCAGATTACATAACCCTGTAAAAGGACATAGTCCCGCTGGCCGATAGCATCGATGGCCATTTTCCCTAAACCTGGCCACATGAAGATGGTCTCCACAATTGCTGTCCCACCTAGAAGGGAACCTAAGGAAATTCCCAAAAGGGTAATTATAGTTAACAGTGCATTGCGCAAAACATGGGCAAAAAGAATCACTCTTTCCCGAACTCCTCGGGTTCTGGCCCCTTTGACATAATCTTTACCTAGTTCATCCAAAATCGCAGCTCGGACTTGACGAATGTATTTGCTAGTCATGGGGATAGCTAATGTTATAGTTGGTAAAATGATACTTTTAAATCCTTGCTCCTCGATGACTGGTAAAAGCTTGAGTTGGAGAGCAAAAACATAGATTAACAGGAGAGACAAGAAAAACCCGGGTATTGATGTACCTATAAAAGTAGCTAAGCGAATCAGATAATCAATCCACTTATTTTGCTTTACTGCCGCTAGAATCCCCAAAGGTATGGCCAAAAAAATAGTTAGTAAAATAGAACTTCCTGCCAAAGCTACGGTATAAGGTAAGTGAGTAAGAAGTTCTGTAAAGACAGGGCGCCCTGTCATATAAGAAATACCCATATTCCCCGTGAGTATATCCTTCATCCATACTCCATACTGAACGATGAAAGGCTTATCTAAACCCATTTCATTCCGCATTTTTGCCAAAACTTCCGGGTCGGGGACCATTCCCTGAGAAATAAGTAACCTTTCCGCCGGATCACTTGGTGAAAGATACATCAGTCCAAAGGTTAGTAAAGTTATGCCTAGGAGAATCGGTATTAAATGCAAAAGTCGTTTTCCAATGTAGCCAATGATGTCCATCACCGTCTTTCCGGTTCAAATCTTTCCTTTGCTATTTTTCAGCACAAACCATAAACATGGGAGTGACTCTATGGCGAACTTTCTCTTCTTCATTCCAAACCAAATCACCGATATTCTCAGCGATTTTAATGATCTTTACATTACATCTTTCTAACGCTTGTTGATCCCACTGAGGGCGGTATTCTCGACTTAAAGGTAAGTTGCGAGCGATATCTTCCATCTTGATTCTCATCTCTGTTTTCGGCATAACTCCTCGAGCAAAACGGCGATCCGCCTCTTCTTGGGCCTGAAAATACTGGGTCCTCAGATTATCATCAAAGAGATGTAGGTACCAGTTAGCATCAAAGTAGAGAATCCTGCCCCCTTTTCTGATAACCCTGAGCCACTCCTTCAGAGCCCTTTCCGGCTCTTCTAGATTCCAAACCACATTCCGAGATAAGACAAGATCGAATTCCTCATCAGGAAAGGGAAGTTCATGAACATTTCCTTGGCGGAAATTTATCTTTACTCCATAATGGTTGGCATTTTCACTTGCTTTCTGCAGCATGGCCGAAGCCAAATCTACCGCTGTCACTTCATGACCTGCCAAAGCTAAATTGATAGCAAAGAAACCCGGACCTGTTCCCACATCTAAAATCCGCAGTTTATCCTTTTGAGGAGCATTTTCTAGGATTATACTGCGCCAAGCATCTCGCTTAAAACAATGGAGCTCCGCAAGGTTTTGTTGAGAATAACTGTCTGAACGAGTATCCCAGTAGTTTTCTACTTTTTCCCGGATATCGGTTCTCTCTAAAGCCTGATTATTCATTTAAAACACTCCTACAACCGCTTATTTCATGTACTTAATAATACTCTTACTTAACAATCTTCTTTAAATACACTTTTCTAACACACTTTTCTAGTACACTTTTCTAATACACTTATTAACACTCTTCTCTTAATACGCTCTCTTAAACACTCCTATCCGGAGTTCACTTTTTAATATTCCTATTTATAGGCTATTAGACAACCCTACTTTATAATTGAAAGGTTTTTTCTGGCAGCCACCATAAATAGAGGGGTGGCTCCATAAAGTAATCTCTCCTTCTCATCCCATACTTTGGGAGTTAGATCCAATTCATTGGCAATATCTATAAAGCCTAAGGCTTGAAGAGCACCATTATCCCAAGAAGGCCGATGTTGATCACTTAAAGGTAACTTAACTTTAATTTCTCGCTCTTCCTCAGGTCCTTCATAGGTATCATAGGGTTCACCATATGTTTGACGGAATAATTCCTCTCTCTGCTCCACTTCTTTTCTTAGTTCTTCATCATATTGATGGAGATGCCAATTAGCATCAAAGATCAAGAGGCGTCCACCTGGTTTTAAAACCCTTTGCCATTCTTTATAAGCCTTAATGGGATTATGTAATGTCCACGTTACATTACGACTAAGGATTAAATCAAAGGTGTTATCTGGAAAATCCATACTGTGGCTATCCATCACCTTAAACTTAGCAGATGCTTTCTCCCTTTGAGCATTAGCTTTTGCCTGCTGAATCATACCCGGACTACAGTCTATCCCAATGGTCTCATAGCCTGCTTTACTCAAAATAATGGCGAAAAAACCCGGGCCAGTACCTACATCTAAAATCTTCAATTCTTTTCCCTTAGGTACTTGAGCTTCAACTACATCTAGCCAAGCCTTAACTCGAAAACTAGCCAGTTCATCCTGAATAATACTACTATAACCTGCTGATGACCGTGTCCACCGTTGAGCAAGTTTTTCTTGAGCTTCCATAATAACTTTCCTCCTCTACCTTACCCAAATACACAAAAAGACCATGAGGGTACTAGCCAGATTCATCCAGCTAAGACCTTCATGGTCTAATCTCCATAATATTTGCTTATTTTCCATACTCTATTCGGCAAAAACTTTTAAACTCCTCCTTTGTCAGAATCTTTTGGTTATTATTTTTAGAAATAATCGTTTTCCACTTTTCTTTCCTGTGTTTATCCTGTAATGTTCAACTATGTTAACCTGTATAGTTCAAAAATATGATTTTATCTTAGTTCAGACTATGGTTTGACCCGAAAAAGTTTCTATGAATTAACCTAGATAGTTCAGTTTATGTTTAACCTATAAAAATTTGAATGATGAATTTCTTTGCCTAAAGGACAAACAATAGATTAAATAACAAGCAGTTATTTAAAAAGTAAGCTTATGCAACAGACCATTAGTTTTAAAACAAAGCAATAATTTGACATAAGGAGGAGAAATTATGCCCCAAGTGCAAATACCACCAAGAACCGGCTGGAATTTCAAGAATACCTATGCTCAGCTCCCAGAATTTTTGTATACAAAACTTAATCCTACTCCTGTTAAATCTCCAGCACTAATTATCCTAAATGAGAAATTAGCGGAAGACTTTGGATTAGATCCTGCAACTCTTAAAAATCTCGAAAACGTTAATGTTTTCGCCGGTAATGAAATCCCTCCAGGTGCCGAACCCCTTGCTCAAGCCTATGCAGGACATCAATTTGGCCATTTTACTATGTTGGGAGATGGAAGGGCTGTATTACTAGGAGAACAAATTACCCCCCAAGGGGAATTAGTAGATATTCAGCTTAAAGGTTCCGGTAAAACTCCCTATTCTCGTCGAGGTGATGGTCGAGCTGCTTTGGGGCCCATGCTCAGAGAATACATAATCAGTGAAGGAATGTTTGCCCTAGGGATACCCACTACCCGTTCCTTAGCAGTGGTTTCAACAGGACAACCTATAATCCGAGAAACAGTATTACCTGGAGCTATCCTTACTAGGACAGCCTCCAGCCATATTCGGGTAGGTACCTTTCAATATGCCGCTCATTTTGGCACTGAGGAAGATTTAAAGATTCTTGCCGACTATACAATCCAACGCCATTATCCTCAAGGGGAATATGATAATCCCTACCTGTATCTCCTCCAAGAGGTTATAAAGAAGCAAGCTTCTCTTATCGCTCAATGGATGCTTGTAGGATTTGTTCATGGAGTAATGAATACAGATAATATGACTATTAGTGGGGAAACCATCGACTATGGTCCTTGTGCTTTTATAGATACTTATAATCTAGAAACTGTATTTAGTTCTATTGATCGACAAGGTCGCTATGCCTATGGTAATCAACCCTACATGGCAGCATGGAATCTAGCTAGATTTGCGGAAACTCTTTTACCCCTTCTTAGTAACGACAAAGATAAGGCTATTAAAATAGCTGAATTTGAAGTCAATAAGTTTTTCGATTTTTATCATCAGCATTGGCTTACAGGAATGAGGAAAAAACTTGGCCTCTTCAATGAAGAACCCAATGATGAATCCCTCATCGAAGACTTACTTAACTTAATGGAAAAACATCAGCAAGATTATACAAATACTTTTCTAGCTCTTACCTTTAACAAAACAGAAGATTCACCTTTTTATCAGAACACTGAGTTTTTAAAGTGGCAAAAGCAGTGGGAGCAAAGACTTCAGCGACAAGGAAAGTCTAAAGAGGATTCGCACCATTTAATGCGCAAGAGCAATCCCGCTGTAATCCCTCGCAACCATCGGGTAGAAGAGGCTTTACAAAAAGCAGTGGAGGAAGATGACTATAGTCTTTTACATAAACTGCTTAAAGTTCTTGCTCAACCCTACGCCCATTTACCGGAACAAAAGGAATACAGTACACCACCAGAACCAACCAGCTGCCCTTACCGTACTTTTTGCGGAACTTAAACCAGTTCCTTACATATCAATTCATGGTTCTACAAAACAAGATGCCGGCATACTAGCCACACAACCACCAAGTTCCATCGCCTTCAACGAATTGCAAAACAAAAAGGAGTGCTGTCAAACTATTTATGAAGTAGTTTGAGCAGCACTCCTTTACAGAGATCTACTATCCATTATATTCGCCTGCCTTAACCCTCACTACCCATCTCATAAGGCTTAATCAACCCATAAAGGACCTCTATGGTAGGTACTTCCATACCTTTACTCTTAGCCAGACGAATAGCCGCTCCTTGGAGGCTCTCTACCTCAAGGGGCAAACTTTTTCGCTTATCTTGATGCATAGATGAAGTAGAGCCTTTCGGATATTTCGGTAATCCTTCCATATTCATATTTACAAAATCGCCTAGGTCAACTTCGTAAGCATCAGCTAGATTCTTCATTTCTCTTAAGGAGCGTTCATAGATACTCTTCGTTGCTTCATGGGCATCCACCTGATCAATAGTAAGATCACCAGCAGAAGTAACACCAGAAAACACAGTAATGAATGCATATTTACTCCAAATCTCTTTCAGGATATTATCTGAGTATTTTGCTCTAATATTAGCCTTTGACAGTGTTTCCACTAGTTTTTGACAGAATTCCTTATTTGCAGGTTCTAATTCTCCAAAGATAAGGTGATGGATTTTACCTGTATGTTTAATATTTCCTTCAGAATCAAGAGTGGAAATGATTTTACAAACACCACCTAACACACTTCCCTCTCCACATGTTTCTTTAAGAATTGTAAAATGCTCCACTCCATTTAATAAGGGTAATATCTTAGCGCCTTTTTCTGCAAGGACTTTAAGCTGAGGAAGTGCCCCCTCTAAATGATAGTTTTTCAAGCCTACAATCACCAGATCACAAGCAGGAATGTCTTCTGCCTTAAGAGCAATCTGAGGATCTTTAATAGTGAGATCTCCCATTGTACTCTTAATAACCAAACCATTTTCTTTTAACTGGGCTGCTCTTCTCTCCCGAACCAAAAAAGTAACATTAAGTCCACTTTCGGCTAGTCTGCCTCCAAAGTACCCACCGGTAGCTCCTGCACCTAATACTGTTATGTTCATAGCCTCAAGTCCTTTCTTCTTACATTTTTATTAGAAATTACTCATATTTATTTTACGCAACTAATTCATTAATTGAAAGGTCTTTCTTATCTTTACCCATCACCAACAACATTATGAAGCTAAGGAGCAATAGTCAAATCTTCTTTTACTTGATTCATCTATACTTATCTGAATATTCAGAGTATGATTAAGGTATCATTACATAGTTAGGAGTGGTCAAGAAAATGGTAGATTTAGCTTTGGAAGCTCGTAATCGAGCTGGGGACAATTTTAAACAAGGTTTTAACTGTGCCGAATCCATCCTCAAGGCCTTTAATGAAATCCTTGATAATCCTATGAATCCGGAGATAGTAAAATTAGCAACAGGCTTTGGTGGCGGATTAGGCCATGCTGGCTGTGTTTGTGGAGCATTGGCAGCTTCGACTATGGTTCTTGGGATGTTGAAAGGACGTATCATTACAGAAGAAAGCAGAGAACCAGCTTATGAGATTTCTAAAGAATTCCATGATCTTTTTGATGCCAAATTTGGAGGAACATGTTGCCGCTCCCTTAATCCCTACACTTTTGATACCCCGGAACACTTACGTAACTGTCTCAAAATAACAGGAGGAACCGGAAAATTACTCATGGAATTCCTTGAGGAAAAGAATCTTCTCCCAAAATAACCTCTCTTAAGGGAAGGCTAAATAAATACCTAAATTAGAATATAATCGAATTAGATTATATTCAAAATAAAAACTATGCTAGAGTCTGGATGAAGTTAACTATTGCCTTATTAACAACTTCTGGCTGTTCAAGCATGGACATATGACCAGCATCGGGAATAAGAGTAAGCAGTGCCTGGGGTATTTCCTGAGCGAGATATTCGGAATATTTAACTGGTGTCATTCTGTCCTCCTGTCCACATATAACCAGGGTAGGTAGCTTAATATCCTGTACACCATTCATTAAATTAAATTTATCACAGGCTTGGAAATCTGTCAGTAGAATCTGAGTTGGGACGGCTTTCATTTCTTCAATAGCCCCCTCCAAAACCTCCGGAGAAGTGTTAAGAGAATAACTATACTTAACTGTCTCTAAAGGATGCTCTCCTCGGGCTAATCTTTCAAGGATCATAGGGTTCACCTTCAACCGAGCGCCACTATTAACAATGATCAGACCCTTAAGAATTTCTGGATAATCTAAAGCAAATGCCATCGCAATCCCACCGCCCATAGAATGGCCAGCTATGACAAAGGATTCTAACCCAATTCCTTGGACAAATTGCCTGATAAATTCCTTATAAGCCTCTATAGAATTACTCCCTACCCCTTCTGATAATCCATGGCCAGGTAGGTCGAGAGCTATCAAATGATAATCTTTGATACCAGATAGCTGATTTACCCACTTTTCCCCGGTTCCACCGGCACCATGGATAAATAAGATGGTCCTTCCATCAGGGGTAGGGTTATGATGGTAATAAATATTTCTCTCTCGAATTTTAATATAAGGCATTTCTATCTCCCCTTGTAATTATCACTTTGAGGATACAATACCGTGCTTTACCATATTTTTCAACAATAATTGGAGTTTCGATAATAATTGAGCCATATAAATACACAAAGCCTTGGTTTAGAGATTGAACCAAGGCTTTGTTTAGCCAATTCTCATTATCTAGGATTTCTCCGACAAAAATTATTTTTTACTTTGCTAATTGTACTATTTATTTGTCACCTATTCTCAGGCATTGAATGATTTAGTGGTAACCTTGCCGATTTTGAAAAACAGGATCAACGCCAGCAGGAACATAGGTAATCCCCCAATAAACCCGGTAATAGCAGGACCTAGAAGGGGATTATACCCCGGAAGTGCAAGAAACATGGGTAGTGCTGCCCCAGCATTGATAGTAGAGTGAATCATAGCCGCTGGAATAACACTATTAAATTTGATGGTAGCATAACCTTCTATAATCCCCGCACTAACACAGAAGAAGATCATCCCTAAAATACCAAGCCAAGGATAGCCTATATACTCTAGGCCATAATTGTGGCCCATAACAATAACAGGCAAGTGCCAGAACCCCCAGATTACCCCGGAAATAAGCAAGGCTGCCCGATCCGAAAAGAGTTCTCGCAACTTAGGTAAGAGATATCCTCGCCACCCAATCTCTTCTCCTAATGTAGGAATAATATTTATCACTGGACCTACCAGAACAATCTGCAGGCTAGTAATTAGCAACAGATTGGTAGTAGTGAGCCCTGCTGGCCCACTTGTGGCCAGCATATTTTTGATAAAAGTCAGCTCCGGATCGAAGCTCGTAGGAAAAATTAAAAAGTAAAAAGCACCACATAAAAATATTAAGACTGTCGGACCAAAAAAGACTAAGATATACCCTTTGATGTTTTGCTTAAAATTAGGCCGTAGATACATCTGTTTAAAGCCCTCTTTAGTAATAACCCTTGTTAAAATACTACTTAGAGTGGGGGTAAACATAGCTCCTGCCAAAATAGCAATGGATAGCCCTTGTCCGTAAGTCAATCCCATTAGGGGAATTAGCAAAAAGGTCAACCACCCTAAAGCCATGGCTAAGAGGGTAAAGATAATTAACCGCTTCTTCGTCAGGTTTATTCCCACTTCTTGTTTCATAAGCTATCCCTTCCTCTCCCTATTGCTTAAGAAAATTATTCTGGCTAGGAACATTGTTCTGGAGCCTCGCAATAATTCCCTGAAACTTTTTGTTATCTGCTAAGGCTGCAAATATAGGGTTATGGACCACTACATCTGCCATACTTTGACGGATAGTTTTTTCATCTCGAGGTAAATTAGTTCCTAAATCCAAGTCTTCCAGCCAATTATCTATCCGGTCAAAAAATCCATCCCCATGTAGCTTTAGGGGATAAATATCGCCTGTCACTAGAGTGGTATACGCCTGGAGGAGTTCTAAAGCTTGATCATGGTTACCTTGAGCAATATATCCCTGGGCTCCATTGATATAGATTCCCACAACAATAGCAGGATGCAAATTCCTCAGGTCAAAAACTTCCACAATGGCTAAAGCTCGCCGTAATACTTCCTCAAAGATCTTCGGTTCATCATTACAAAGGGTCAAATACCCAGGGAAAAGATTAAATAAAGCAACAATGTTTTGGAACATCCCTATTTGTAAAACTCTTTTTGCTTCATCTAGCCGACCTGTCATTTGGTATGCAGAGGCTAACAAAGGTTCAGGAGGCATAACTGGTTCAACTTCCCCTCCCAATAATTCCAGCACCCCATGGGGGTCATTGAGACTAAGATTGCAAAGAGCCTCCAGGAACAGGGCCTGCTTAGTTAGAGATATATCCCCACTTTCTTCCCTGATTCGGATAAAAAGCCCCTTTGCTTCCTCAAAGACCCCTCTTATTTCTTGGGGATCTTTAAATAAACTACTATGATTAACCAGCAATATCCCCATCTGTAATAACAAAGGGAAGCATGAATAGTACTTCTTTATAATCTGACGACATTCATCCATTACTACATGGACAGGCTTAGAAGTAAAGTCTTCTGCTAACCTTTTATACAAGAGACGAATATCTTCTTTAGTCATTTGAGGCTTATAATCCATCAGCTCATCAATGCTAATGTTGAAATAGGTGGCAAGCAGCGGCAGGAAGGTCACATCAGGATAACTTTGCCCTGTCTCCCATTTAGAAACAGAGGCCTTGGAAACTCCTATATAGTTTGCCAACTCATCCTGGGTAATCCCCTTTTCTTTACGCTTTTCCGCTATCACCCTGGCAATATTGATTTCCTTCATATCAATCACCTCACCTTCTATTTTAAGGTGTAGCCCTATAAGTACAATGGATCTATCGTTAACTTCAGGTGAACAAAATCAACTTGTGGGATACTAAATTTTACCCATTTAAGAACACCATTTATCCATATGAGCAATATTAATTTAAAAAAGGCTTTGCACTACATACTAAACATGCCGTACAAAGCCCTTTAGACCAATCAAAACTCACAAGATACTAGATATCAGTGAGTCATAGAGTTTTTTCTCAATTACTTTTAACTGTATTGCCAATGGCTCTATATCTCAGTACCCATAACCCCTATTAGGTAGATTCTGGGCACAAAAAAGCTCCTCTGGCGAGAAGCTACCATGTCCTTATGGTGGGTTTGAGAGGACTCGAACCTCCGACCCCTGCGATGTCAACGCAGTACTCTAACCAGCTGAGCTACAAACCCAAATAAAATGGTGCCGAAGACCGGAATCGAACCGGTACGGTGCTTCAAAACACCGCAGGATTTTAAGTCCTGTGCGTCTGCCA
>JAAZLD010000013.1 GCA_012799495.1 Desulfitobacterium sp.
CAGAGGATCGGCCCTATCGAAAAGCATTAAGCTCAGAGAAGGCTTTAGAGATTATTGCTAAAGGAGCAGGAACAAGTGTGGATCAGGAGCTAGTGGATCATGCTCGGGAGATATTGCTTTAAAGTAGAAAGTAGCTTATCATACAACGTTCGCTTAAACGCTCCATGGCGTGCGAAATCGTTTCCGCTGCAGCGAAACCAAACCACAGGGTAATACCTGTAGTGAACCAGTGGTTTCGCTTCATGCCGCGTCAACTCTATCGCCTAATACGCCATTCCGCGTAAATCGCTCTCTTCTGTATGATAAGCTACTTTCAGTATGAGGTTTCAAGAATTCAAGCAATTTAAGGGCCAACAAAATCACCGAAACAATATACATGTGAAGAATGAATTAATGCTAAGAAAAACAATCTATATGGACATACTAATGAAAAGAGATATAATGATTTAAAATAAGAATGAGCTTGCTAAAAGGGGCTCATTCTTTTTGATAGAAAATTGTACTTTGCACATAATTAAGTTATGATACCAGGTGTAATATGATCAAAATACAAAGATGATTTAAGACAAAAGAAGGTGGTCCGTAATTGATATATTCCTTTGAATTAGAAAAATTTCTAGGGGATTTGCTTCCTAAACGGGAGGAATTATTCCTGGAAATGGAAGAGCAAGCTCTTAAGGAGACTATACCTGTAGTAACACCACCTGTGGGAAATTTTCTGGCTTGGCTAGTCAAGGTCAAAGGGGCTGAGAGGATCTTAGAATTGGGAACAGCTATTGGCTATTCTACTCTATGGCTGGCCCAAGGATTACCTCCAGGAAAAGGTCGTATTACTACTATAGATTTAAATGTTGATCGGGCTAACCGTGCACTGGAATATTTTCAGAGGGCTGGGGTGGCAGAAAAAATCCAAGTCCTCAAAGGAGATGCCCGGAAGATTTTGCCTGAACTAACTGAACAATATGATTTAGTATTTGTGGATGCTGCCAAGGGAGAATATCTCGATTATTTAACTTTACTACTTCCTTTGGTGGCAAAAGATGGTATTCTAGTAGTAGATAATGTACTCTTCCGAGGCTGGGTTGTTCCTGGTGCTAGCTATGAGCCAAAATATGAGCGGATGGTGAGCCATTTGCGAGAATTCCTCAAGAGATTAAATGAATTGCCAGATTTTCAGACTAGTGTCCTACCTTTAGGGGATGGGCTAGCTATTAGTGTTCGCAATTCACTTTAATATCTAGGAGTAAAAATCATAGTCAAATATTATATAGCTAAATACTATATTATAATTTATTAGGAAAAATCTCTTATTACTAAGAATCCTTTATTTAAGAAAACCAAGAAGAAATGAGGACCGATTTTATGAAACGTTTTGACGGCAGGGAAGCCAATCAATTGCGAAATGTAAATATTACCCGGGGATATACGAATATACCTGAAGGTTCTGTATTAATCGAAGTAGGGCAAACTAGAGTGATTTGCATGGCAACTGTCGAAGAAAAAGTTCCCCCTTTCCGTAAAGGTAGTGGGGAAGGTTGGGTAACTGCGGAATATTCTATGCTTCCTCGAGCAACCCAAACCCGTAATCCTCGAGAAGCGAGTAGGGGAAGGCTCACTGGTCGGACTATGGAAATCCAGCGTTTGATTGGCAGATCTTTACGCTCTATAGTGGATTTAAAAAAGCTTGGTGAAAGAACCATTTGGTTAGACTGTGATGTGATTCAAGCTGATGGAGGAACAAGAACGGCAGCAATAACTGGTGCATATGTGGCTTTAGTAGATGCAGTGAACCACCTTTTAGAAAAGGGAATTATTAAAGAAAATCCTCTTATCGATTCTTTAGCGGGAATCTCGGTAGGAAAGGTAGGGGGAGTGGCAGTCCTGGATTTGGCATATGAGGAAGACTCTCAGGCTGATGTAGATATGAATGTAGTTATGACTGGATCCGGGAAGTTTGTGGAAATCCAGGGAACTGCAGAAGAAATACCCTTTTCCAGAGATGAACTTAATGAGTTTTTAGAGTTAGCTGAGCAAGGGATTAGGGAACTAATGAATATCCAAAAAGCTGCTCTAGAAAAATCTTAAAGGTAGGTAAGCTTTATGAAGATTTTGTTAGCAACCCAGAACTTAGGTAAGGTAAAGGAGTTGCAAGATCTTTTAGTAGGGGAAGAAATCGAGGTAATTTCTCTAGGGGATCTAGAAGACTGGGAAGAAATAGAGGAAACAGGATCTACCTTTGCTGAAAATGCCTCCCTCAAGGCTAAAACTGCCGCTCAAAGAACTGGGCTAATTACTTTAGCGGATGATTCTGGGCTAGAAGTAGATGCCTTAAATGGTGCTCCAGGAGTTAATTCTGCTCGTTATGCTGGTACTCCTAAGGATGACGAGAAAAATAACGCCAAGCTTTTAGCAGAGTTGGAAGGAGTGCCAGAGGAGGAAAGGACTGCTCGCTTTCGTTGTGCTTTGGCTATTGCCTTGCCTTCTGGGGAAGAATATTTGACTGAAGGTATTGTGGAAGGTCGAATATTGATGGAGCCTCGAGGACGGGAAGGTTTTGGTTATGATCCTTTGTTTTACTTGCCAGACTTTGGCCGAACTATGGCTCATTTGGCTTTAAGTCAAAAAAATAAAGTTAGTCATCGTGCTCAAGCCTTGCGTAAAGCTATTCCAATTTTACAAGATTTGGCTGCAAGAACAGAATAAAAGTATGATAGAATAAAATTTGTTGGGAATTTTTAAAAATCTATAAAAAGGCTTGACTATAAGATAATTATCAAGTAGAATAGTCATTGTCACTGAACGGGGTATAGCGCAGCTTGGTAGCGCGCCTGCCTTGGGAGCAGGAGGCCGGGGGTTCAAATCCCTCTGCCCCGACCATTCAGGCGCCTGTAGCTCAGCTGGATAGAGCACCTGCCTTCTAAG
>JAAZLD010000014.1 GCA_012799495.1 Desulfitobacterium sp.
CATATCCATGACTAACGATCATCACTGCTTTTGGCGATGAAGGCAGATTCGAGCGATAAAAAATCCTGATACCTTGAGGACTGAGGATACTTTGATTTCCTTGACTCATATCCACAACTCCTTAAACTCTCTTCAAATATACCTCGCAAATTTCTTTGCGAGGTATTAAATCACTAAAGTATGGCCATTTTTCCGTAACCAATGACGGTGTTCCCTATAGTTCGGGCAAAAGCGAGCAACATGTTTCCAAAACTCCTTGGAATGATCCATATATATAAGATGGGATAGTTCGTGAATTACTATATAGTCTATCACTGGCTCAGGAGCCATAATAAGTCTCCAATTTAGATTGATATTACCCAGTGTGGAACAACTTCCCCAGCGGGTTTTCTGCCCCTTCAATCGGAACTTATTATAGCTTACTCCCATTTCCCGGCTCCAATAACTAAGTTTTTGTAAAAAATATGGTCTTGCCTTCTCTTTATACCACTTTTCTAAGATCTCACGAACAGCTTCCTCACGAAGCTCCTGAGTAAAACTTTGAGGTATAGAGATTTCTAAGGACTCCTCTTCAATATTATAGATAGCCCGGATCATCTTCCCTTGACTGTCACAAATCTGCAAAGTTAGTTCTTTGCCCAAATAAGGCACTTTCTCCCCTGTTAGGTATTCCCTTTTAGATTCACGAGCTATTTTTTGAAGCTTGCCCCAATTTTCCAAAATCCATTCCTGATTCTGTTGAAGGAAAATTTGGATCTCCTCTCTAGAAGTAGAAACAGGAGCCGAAACTCTCACCTTCTCCGGAGTAACCCGAATGGAGAGCCGTTTAATACGGGAATTTTTCCTTTCTTCATAAGGAATGACTGTATCTCCTAGCCTCAAAGAAGACATTTTATCCTGCCCCTAAAGTTTTTCTCCCCAAGTACCTTTAAAGGCGATCTGGGAAAGTTCTTTCCGAGGTCTTGGGTTTCTTTCTTCTGCTGGATACCCTAAAGGAGTCATGGCTAAGACCCGAACATCTTCCGGAACATTGAGGATTTCTTTTACTTTAGCTTCAGAGAAAAGCCCTTGCCAACAGGTACCTAAACCTTGCTCAGCAGCTGCTAAAATCAAATGTTCCATGGCTAAGCCAGCATCTAGCATCATATAATCTTTTCCTTCCCAAATCTCTGACTCGGAAGGTACAGCACAAAGAACTATAATCAAAGGAGCTTGATTTAAGGCCTTTCTCCCAGGGTTTTTCTCGGAAAAAGCTGTAGTGATAGCCTCTTTTTGTTGAGGATCCTCAACCACAATAAAGCGCCAACATTGAAGATTTTTCCAAGAAGGGGCCCAACGAGCACATTCTAAAACATACTCCAACTTTTCATTTTCTACCGGATCAGGTTTATAACTCCGTAAACTCCTTCTCTTTCGAGCTAGTTCCAAAAACTCCATATTCCTTCCTCCCTTAATAATTTAGTATGTCCATTTAGTAGTCAGCCACTCTACTAGGTTGATTGACCTATTTTAACTTTGGTAAAAACTTGCTTATTTAAAGATTTGATTCGAGGAGAACGATACAAAGTCCTGCCACAAAACCGGATATTCCATGGGCAAATAATAATCCATATATTAAAATGAATTAACTGCACTTATTTTTACTTTTCTAGCAAACTCCCTACTCCTTACTCCCTACTCCCTACTCCCTACTTCATAATTTTATATCAAGCAAATAAAAAAATCTTATGAAATGAAAATCACCGCCTAAATACTCTAATAGATAGGAAGGGGGGCGGAAATGGGTATTTTCAACAAAGTTGGCAAGAAAGGTTGTGACCAAAATAGTTATTTGGCCTTTATTGCTGAGTACAAAAAATCTATGTACCGTATCGCCTACGGTTACTTAGGCAATCCAAGTAAAGCCCTAGATGCCGTAGACCAAGCAATATATTTAGGTTATCTTCATCTCCAAGATTTACGAGAGCCTAGATATTTAAAAACCTGGCTTACCCTCATTCTCATCAATGAATGTTATCGTATCCTAAAAGAAACTAAACGCGAGATCCCTATGGAAGAACTACCTGAAGGAAAGATCGAGAATCTAGACTCCTCAGAGTACAGCAGTTTGCCCATCAAGCTGGCTGTCCAAGCCCTGCCGGAAGAATTGCGGAAGGTTATAGTTTTGCGATATTTTGGTGGCTACACCATCGCTGAAACAGCCGATCTCTTAGACATACCGGAAGGCACCGTCTCCACTCGCTCCCGGAAAGCTCTCCAGCTACTACGGGTGGAGTTGGAGGATGATTAAGGTGAAAGGAGGCTAACCCATGAAAGATAAAGAACGAAACTTTAGCAAACGCCAGCAAGAGTGGCAGGATTTCTTGCAGGAATCAAAAGAATATCCACAGGCCCTAGCCGAAGTAGAAAGGAAACTTCAGCAAAGAATCAAGAAGGAGAAGCGAACTAAAAACTCATTCTTCGCCTCCTTTTCCGCAGCTGCTGTTGCCTTACTTTTTATATTTTTAGTCAATACCAGCCCAGCCTTTGCCCACACTATAGCCAATATTCCAGTTTTGGCTCAACTTGCCGAGTACGTAAAATTCGATAAAACTCTTACCTTAGCCCTTGAAAATGAGTATGTCCAAGAAGTAAATCTTACCGCTTGGGATGGTGATTATCAACTAAACCTCCCCTATGTTTTAGCTGATGAAAAAAGTCTCATCCTCTTTTTCCAACTTCCCGAAGATTTTCCTCAAGCTAAAAACGAATGGCTAATGATCAGTCTACAAGAATTAAGAGATGCTGATACAGGCAAAAAAATCGAAGGCTATTCCGTTTCTTCCGGTAGTATCAAGCTAGATGAACGTCAGAAAGAAAGTCCTGGCTTTCATATGGTAACCCTTCGTTTTGGCGAAACAGCCTCTCTCCCCCAAAACATTGAGTTAGATGTGGATATTAAAGGAGAAATTATTGGTGCTATTTCTTCAGAACCTGTCCAAGTTGGTAGTAAACCAGAAAAGCCAGACACCAAACCTCCCTTTTATCACATTGGCACCTTTAACTTTAATCTTCAGTTAAAGGAGTTTGCTAAGCCTATCCATTATGAATTCAATGAAGAATACTCCATAATGGGACAAAAAATTATTCTACAGAAAATGAGTATCTACCCAACAGGGACAGAGGTTCACTTTACTTTCCCAGAAGAAAACACAGCCTGGATCAAAGGATTAGAGTTAGCTGTCCTGGAAAATGATGAAACCATCCTCAAAGGTCCTGTTAATGGAATCAGATTACTTCCGCCAACCTCAAGGTAAGCAGCAACTCCTTATCAAAGGTGTCCGCTTATTAAATAAAAATGAAGAATTCCTCACTGTAGACTTAAATTCAAAAACTATCACACCAACAATAGAAGGACTGACCTTATCTAAAGTCGAAATTAAAGGAAATAAAGCAGACCTTACTTTCCAGATGGAAGTATCAGAAAAGGATGGCTTTGGAATGTTTAACTTTACCTACCAAGATATTCAAGGAAATGAATACGATTTAGGTGAAGTAGGAACATCTACCCGGATAGGGTTAGAAGGTAAAAGCCCTAATAGCAGTATCATGGAAACCTTTATTACTGTAGTGGTTCCAAAAGAGGATATCCTTATTCTTCAAAGATCCCTAACCCCAATGGAGCCTATCGAACCACCTTTGGTAATAGACCTGCCTAAAAGATAGTAAGCACCTAGAATAAAATATTAAAGAAATTACTCTTAAAAACTTTTAAAATTTAGTTGATCCAATTAGAGAATTATGTTACTATAGTTTC
>JAAZLD010000116.1 GCA_012799495.1 Desulfitobacterium sp.
CAACTCCGAGGAGCTGGTTCCAGGAGATATCGTCCTTATAGATGCTGGTCGTTTTATTCCAGCCGATATCCGTTTGTTGGAAAGTGCTAATTTACAAATTGAAGAATCAGCTCTTACGGGGGAATCTGTCCCTAGCGAAAAAGACGCCCAAGTAGTTTTTGATGATCCTCGAACCCCCTTAGGGGATCAAGCTAATATGGCCTTTATGTCTACCTTAGCCACTTACGGCCGTGGGGAAGGAATCGTTATCGGAACTGCTATGGAGACAGAAATCGGTAAAATTGCCAAGAGTCTAGATGAAGACATTGATGAGATGACTCCTCTTCAGCGCCGGATGGAAGAATTGGGTAAAACCCTGGGCTACTTAGCCATTGGTGTCTGTATCCTAATCTTCTTGCTCGCCTTTTTCCAAAAGCGAGAACTCTTTGAAATGTTCCTTACTGCCATTAGCTTAGCAGTAGCAGCCATTCCAGAAGGACTGCCAGCCATTGTAGCCATTGTCCTGGCTTTAGGTGTTACTCGGATGTCCAAGATCAACGCTATCGTTAAAAAACTTCCTGCTGTTGAGACTCTGGGTTCTGTTAATATTATTTGCTCTGACAAAACAGGAACTTTAACCCAGAACAAAATGACCGTTGTGCAGTTTTTTACCTTAAATAGTCATCAGGAAGTCCCTTTAGAAGGTCAGGATTTTCAGGCAGATAAAGCCGCAGAAGAACTGATTAAAACCATGGTCCTCTGTAATGATGCTACATATGAACATGAGCAAGGGACAGGGGATCCCACAGAAATCGCCTTGCTAGTCTTGGGAGAACGGTATAATCTGCCCAAAGGAACCCTGACTAGTCAACACAAAAGGGTTGGAGAAAAACCCTTTGACTCTGATCGCAAGCTCATGTCTACCCTTAACGTGGAAGGTGATGGCTACAGAGTACATACTAAAGGAGCTATTGATAATATCCTGAAAATTTCTACCCACGCTCTGGTAGATGGAAAAGTAGTTCCCTTGACAGAAGAAATGAAAAAGCAATACCTCCAGGTGTCTGAGAAAATGTCTGATGATGCCTTGCGGGTATTAGGTGCCGCTTACAAAGATGTGTCTCAGGTCATTAGCCCTGAAGAAATGGAAAATCACCTAATTGTTTTAGGTATGGTAGGGATGATCGATCCTCCTCGCCTGGAAGTCAAGGACTCTATTCGGGAGGCCAAAGAAGCTGGAATCACTCCGATTATGATCACTGGGGACCACAAGAACACTGCTGTAGCCATTGCTAAAGATCTGGGCATTGCTGACTCCCTAGAACAAAGTATGACTGGTGCCGAAATCGATGAATTATCTGATGAGGAATTCGCCCAGCGGATCAGCAGTTTGCGGGTTTTTGCCCGGGTTTCTCCAGAACATAAGGTAAAAATCGTTAAAGCTTTCAAATCCCAAGGAAATATCGTCTCCATGACTGGGGATGGTGTCAATGACGCCCCCTCCCTGAAAAATGCTGATATCGGGGTGGCCATGGGCATCACTGGTACAGATGTATCTAAAGGTGCCGCTGATATGATCCTCACTGATGATAACTTCTCAACCATTGTCCACGCTGTGGAAGAAGGAAGAAATATTTATAATAATATAAAAAAATCTGTCCTCTTCCTTTTATCCTGTAACTTAGGGGAAATCGTGGCCATTTTCTTCGCCGTTTTGTTCTTCTGGCCTATCCCGCTTTTGCCTACTCAAATCCTTTGGATTAACCTTATCACAGACACCCTTCCAGCTATAGCTTTAGGAGTAGATCCTGGAGATAAGGATGTTATGAAGCAAAAGCCCAGGGATCCCAGAGAAAGTTTCTTTGCCCACGGTGCCGCTATTCGAGTGGTAATAGGCGGGGTTCTCATCGGGATTTTAACCTTAGTAGCTTTCTATATAGGACTCAATGAGCATGGTTATTCCCTAGGTTCCAAAAATATCCCTGATGAAATTCTCACTTACGCTCGTACTATGGCTTTTGTGGTATTAGCCGCTTCTCAGCTTTTCTACTCCCTCTCCATGCGTCATCCCAAGAAAACAATTTTCCAGGTAGGCTTTTTCTCCAATAAGGTTTTGTTGGGAGCTATAGTAGCAGGACTTTTACTCCAGCTTATGGTTATCTCAGTCCCCTTCTTATCCAACGCCTTCAAGCTCCAAATGCTCTCTCTTAGAGATTGGGGAATAGTCTTACTCTTAGCTGTTATCCCTCTTATCCTCAAAGAACTCTATAAGGTTTTCTTGAAAAAAGAAGAATAAGATATATAAAAGGGTTCTATTCACTGATTTTGATGTGAGCAGAACCCTTTCAGTATTTTTTAATCTTTTAATAGATAGTACCTTATTAAAGATTTCAGAACCCTTAAAAGATTACTGAGCCCTTATTAAATAGTTTTGGCCCCTAAATGAATCTCTTCGTATACCATTATGCAGATGCTGGCAGTTTAGCTCATATTTACTTCATGGCTTAGTCAATAATCTGTTTTGTACTATTTGTTTCTAGGGATTCTATGGTGTTTCCCAAGGTATAGTATAA
>JAAZLD010000015.1 GCA_012799495.1 Desulfitobacterium sp.
TATCGTTAAGAAAACAGGACTAGAAGAATTTGATACCTCGCGTAAAAGTGGTTTAATTGCCATAACTTTAGTTGAAGATAATGAATTAATAGGAGTTCGCTTAACGAAAAGTGGAGATAGTTTAATTATGGCCACCCGTAAAGGTATGAGTATCCGCTTTTTAGAATCTGATGTAAGACAAATGGGTAGAACTGCCCAAGGAGTTAAAGGTATCCATTTGGACAAAGATGATTATGTAGTTAGTATGGATGTAATATATGAGGAAGAAGCGGAAATACTTTCAATGACAGAATATGGCTATTCTAAACGGACAGACGCGTCTGAATATCGTATTCAAGGACGGGGTGGTAAGGGAATTATCGCATCAAAATTAAATGATAAAACAGGTGATTTAGTAGGTTTAAGAGTGATTAACCCTGAGGATGAATTGATGGTCATTACTGATGATGGTGTAATTATACGGCAAGAAGTGTCTGGTATTTCGAAATTAGGTCGTAATTCTCAAGGAGTAATGGCTATGCGTACTGGAGAAAGTAAAGTAGTAGCTATAGCTAAAGTGGCGCATAAAGATGATGAAGACGAAGAAGAAGATATTGAAGATAACATTGATGAATGATGTAAAGTGAATTAGATTAAGAAAAATAAGCAAAGCCAACACAGTTAAGAACGGGGTTGGTAAAAGATGAAGCTAAAAATAGGAGTATTAGCTCAAAGCACCTTTGATGAAAATTGTGTACTATTGGAGGCTTTAAATTGTGAAATAATCAAGGTAGAAAAAGCAGAAGATATTGAAGAGATCCAAGGGCTAATTATTTCTGTAAATGATAATTCAGCTATAAATAAGCTAATACTATCTGAGCTAGGAGATAGGATCAAAAAATTTGCTGCTAGGGATTTCCCTATTTACGGAATTTGTGGTGGTATGATTCTTTTAAGTAAGGATACCTCTAATTATGAACAACCTAGATTGGGGCTTATGGATATAGATGTTGCAGAAAAATCTATCGTAAGCCATGATTTAAGTGTAACAGCAAATCTTCTTATCCCTGCACTGGGAGATATACCTTTTCCTGCTATTTTTCTAAATTCACCATATATTAAAAGAATTAAGCCAAATGTAGGGATTTTAGCCGAATATAATGATAAAATAGTATTTGTTCGGCAAGGAAATATGTTGGCTAGTTCTTTCCATCCTGAACTTGCATCAGATTGTCGTGTTCATCAATATTTTATAAATATGGTGAAGGAACACATAATATAAGTGTCAGATATGGAGGATTTTCTAATGCTAGATCTAAGATTTGTACGCTCTAACCCTGAAATAGTTAAAGAGGCATTACAAAAACGTAATTCCTCTCTAAGTCTTGATGATTTTTTGAAGCAAGAGGAAAATAGACGTAAGATTCTTTTTGATGTAGAAAAACTGAAAGCTCAAAGAAATAGCGTTTCAGATGAAGTAGGATGTCGTAAGAAAAATGGAGAAGATGCCCAAGACTTAATTCAAGAAATGCGCAAAGTTGGAGAAGAAATTAAAGCTTTAGAAAGGCAATTAAGGAAAGTTGAAGAGGAAATGGAAAAGGTTCTTTACGAGATACCTAATGTTCCTCATGAATCTGTACCTGTAGGAGTTGACGAGAGTGGGAATGTTGAGGTCCGAGCCTGGGGAACTCCTCGTCAGTTTGATTTTGAACCGTTACCTCATTATGAAATCGGGGAAAAATTAGATATATTAGATTTTAATCGAGCTGGTAAAGTAACTGGTGCTCGCTTTAGCTTCTATAAAGGTTTAGGTGCAAAATTAGAAAGAGCATTGATTAGTTTTATGTTAGACAAGCATACTGAAAAAGGCTATTTAGAGGTATTTCCACCTTTCATGGTTCATCGCAATTCAATGATTGGTACCGGTCAATTACCTAAATTTGAAGAAGATGCCTTTAAAATTGAAGGAACAGAATACTTTTTGATACCAACTGCCGAGGTACCAGTGACAAATTTATATAGAGAAGAAATTATCGATGCAGAAAAACTTCCTATCTATCACTGTGCTTATAGTGCCTGCTTTAGAGCAGAAGCTGGATCAGCAGGAAGAGATACTCGTGGCTTGATTAGACAACACCAATTTAATAAAGTGGAATTAGTTAAATTTTCCTTACCTGAAAACTCCTATGACGAGTTAGAAAAATTAACTAGAGATGCTGAAAGTAGTCTCCAGGAACTTGAACTTCCTTATCGGGTTATGAACCTTTCGACAGGAGACTTAGGTTTTAGTGCGGCTAAAACTTATGACTTAGAAGTTTGGTTACCCAGCTTTAATACATATAGGGAAATTTCATCTTGTAGTAATTTTGAAGATTTTCAAGCTCGCAGGGCGAGTATTCGTTTCCGGCGTGAGCCAAAAGGAAAGCCAGAATATCTTCATACTCTCAACGGTAGTGGATTAGCTATTGGAAGAACATTAGCTGCTATTCTAGAAAATTACCAAGAAGAAGATGGAAGAGTAAGAGTACCGAAAGCATTAATTCCTTATATGGGTGTAGAATATATTGGTTAGAAGATCCTAAAAATAGATGCTAATTGAACATTTACATGTTTTAAATTTTATGTTATACTAGTTTTCGTCACAAAGGAGGGGTGTCCGAGTGGTTTAAGGAGCCGGTCTTGAAAACCGGTGACTCCGCAAGGGGCCGTGGGTTCGAATCCCACCCCCTCCGCCATAAGATAAAAACAGTTTAATTGTATCAAATTATGTATATTGGCAGAGTAGTAAATTAGGATTCGAACGGGAGGGAAGCAAAAATGCGACCTCTGGGAGCATTTTCCCGACCCGGCGTGATAGCGAGGGTATCCGAGCGGCGCGAATCCCACCCCCTCCGCCATAAGATAAAAACAGTTTAATTGTATCAAATTATGTATATTGGCAGAGTAGTAAATTAGGATATTTGATATTATAAAAAGTTCGTAATTCGAAACACGAGGTACGAACTTTTTTTAAAAGTTTTTCCTATTATATGGCCTCGTAGCTCAGGTGGATAGAGCGGGGGTTTCCTAAACCCTGACATGCGGGGGTTCGAGTCCTCCCGGGGCCACCATTTAATCGATTAAATTGAGGTATTATGAATCATCAAGATTACATGCGTTTAGCTCTTAAAGAAGCACGCCTTGCTTATGAAAATGGGGATGTCCCCATCGGAGCAGTGGTAGTGTATAATCAGGAAGTTATCGCAAAAGCTCATAATGAAAAGGAATTAAGACAGGATCCCACCGCCCATGCAGAAATATTGGCAGTACAAAGAGCTACTAAAGCTTTAGGAGGGTGGCGTCTTTCTGAAGCTACTCTTTATGTGACTTTAGAACCATGTCCAATGTGTGCAGGAGCATTAGTACAAGCACGATTGAAGAGTCTTGTTTTTGGAGCTTCTGATTTTAAAGGTGGAGCTGTAGGATCTGTCACTAATGTCTTGGATGTAAATCGTTGGAATCACCGTATAGAGGTTATAGCAGGAGTTCTGGAAGAAGAATGTGCTCAGATTTTAAAAGATTTTTTCCGGAAACTTAGGTAAAATATTATATAACCCAGTTATTTTGATGAACTTAATTGATAAATTTATATAGTATATTTTGCTTAAGTAATAATATCTAATAATTATCACTTAAGCATTATATTTTGGAGGAGTATCGAAGTGGTCATAACGAGGCTGACTCGAAATCAGTTGTACGGCAACGTACCGTGGGTTCGAATCCCACCTCCTCCGCCAAAGTTAATGGAACCCATACTCATGTGGTATGGGTTTTTTATATTTGCAATAAGCAGTAATTAGGTGGGATTCGAACCCTCCTCCTTTCGACAATCATTTGCCTTTATTTACCTTATTTTTCGTTGTTTTTCATATCTTTTTGGGATAAAATTCTTTTGGAAGGGATTTCGGAGGGGATTAAAGTGGAAAAAAGATTATTAAGGAAAATCGAAGCTCTTCGCAAAAAATTATATCGAACTGCGAAGAGTCGTAGTTTAGTAGATGAAGAAGTTGTTGAACTAAGTCAAGAATTAGATGAAGTTTTGAATCAATATCAACGTTTTTCCATGTATAAGCAATTATCTTTTTGGTAAAAAGATAATATATATTTTTATTCCATTAACGGAAATAATATTTTGTCCTATTTTATTGACATGTCTTGAATGTTCGCTTATAATAGTCTTCGTCATCAAAATTTTATTCAAAATATTTAACATGGAGAGATGGCCGAGTTGGTTGAAGGCGCTCGCCTGGAAAGCGAGTACATGGGGTTGACCTGTGTCGAGGGTTCGAATCCCTCTCTCTCCGCCATAAGCTTAACGAAGCAAAATTATTTAACTTTGTATATAATGGCAGAGTATTGAATTAGGATTCGAACGGGAGGGAAGCAAAAATGCGACCCTTGGGAGCATTTTCCCGACCCGGCATGATAGCGAGGGTACCCGAGCGGCGTGAATCCCTCTCTCTCCGCCATAAGCTTAACGAAGCAAAATTATTTAGATTTAAGAAGTGTAATTTTCCGTATTTTGTATATTGGCAAATAGTGAGTAAAGGAAAGTAAGCCAAGTTTGATTCTAAGTATTCGACTTTGGCTTTTTATTTTGTTATAATTGATTTGGCCGTGCTAGATGGGGAGGTAGCGGATCCTTGTAACTCGCAATCCGCTTTAGCGAGATGGAATTCCTGCATGAGGGCAGCGTTTGTGGAGCCGGCCAGGGCTAATTGTGATGAGATCTGGGTCTTACGCAACAGAGCACTTCGAACCGTGTCAGGTCCTGACGGAAGCAGCACTAAGGAGTTAAACTTTGTGTGCCGTAAGGGTGCCTAGGTTGAGCAATGAATCCTGGATTCGTCCGGAAGCGTCTGTTCGAATAAAGGTGCACGGCCTTAAATTTTAACATAAAGGTGGTCTAGTACCATCTTTTTTCTACATTTATTTTAGATTTTACTGTTATTACTTTATTTTTAACTGTTTAATTACTTAGCTATATTAACTATTAATTATTAATTATTTACTATTTAAGGTGGGAGACCATGGCCTATTTAGCTTTGTACCGAGAGTGGAGACCAACAAAATTTCAAGAAATGGTAGGTCAAGAGCATGTGACCAAAACCTTAGCTAATGCTATCCAACAAGGTAAGGTTGCTCATGCTTATTTATTTAGTGGACCACGGGGAACTGGTAAAACCACAGCAGCTAAGATTATGGCCAAAGCACTGAACTGTGAACAGCTTACAGGGGCTGAACCTTGTAATGAGTGTTCTTCCTGCCTTAGTATTAATCAAGGTAACGCAATGGAAGTTATGGAAATCGATGCTGCATCTAATAGGGGTATAGATGAAATCCGTGATTTAAGAGAAAAAGTACGTCTCAGTGCCGGTGAACGCAGATATAAAGTCTATATAATTGATGAAGTACATATGCTCACTACGGAAGCTTTCAACGCTTTATTGAAAACATTAGAAGAACCACCAGAGCGAGTAATATTTATTTTAGCTACTACTGAAGTTCATAAAATTCCTTTAACTATACTTTCTCGTGTGCAGCGTTTTGAATTTCACCGTATATCTATAGATAAAATTCAAAGTCATTTGGAAAAAGTATGTCTGTCAATTGGACGGGATGTAGAACCCGAAGCTATACAGATTATTGCCCAAAAATCCGAAGGGGGATTAAGGGATGCACTGAGCATATTAGATCAGTGTTTATTATTAGATGGCAAACTCGGTGTTAAGCAAGTTTACCAGGTTCTTGGTATGGTGGGAGAAGAGTTTTGTGCCAAGCTAGTAGATCGTTTAATAGTTCAAGATTATGCCCAAACTCTTGAACATCTAGCAGAAGGAATCAATCAGGGAATGGATCCCCGTCAGGTTATTAGAGAACTTTTAGATTATTTACGACAAGGATTACTCTATATAGCTACGAGCCAGTTTACCCAAACTGCACCCCACCTTCAAGAAAAATTAGTAGAACAATGTCAACAGATAGGTCTTAAGAAAATTTTAAAATGGATAAGTATTTTATTACAAGGTGAAGGTCAACTAAAGTTTGCGACAAATGCTCGTTTAGCTGCTGAACTTTTATTAGTCCAGGTTATTTATGATTCTAATGAAAATACATCCGAAGATATAGCGGAAGTTAGTCAAAAGTTGCAGGAACTAGAGGATAATATCAAGAATCTATCAATGATAAGCACTCAAGAAAAATACCCTATAAAAAATAAGAGAAGCTCTCAAGTAAATTATCATACACAAGAAAATACTTTTCTAGATCAGGTAAAGGCTCCTCTTAATAAACCCGATAAAAAAGAAAACCTTCCTAATAAGCCAGCAAATGACACCCTTAAGACTGCTCCAGTAAGCCAAAGAGAAAATAGAGGCTTAACTCTTGAAGTGATTGAAAATCGCTGGCCAGAAGTTTTGGAGGAAGTAAATAAGATTAAGAAATCCACCCATGCTTTTTTAATGGAAGGAAGACCTTGTGAATTGACAGGTAATAAATTGGTTATTGTATTTAAAGATGGTCTATCTTTCCATAAAGATAAGGTTAACCAGAAAGAAAACAAAGAAACTATCGAGAAAGTACTGGAAAATATTTTTGGCTCATCATTACAGCTGTCTAGTATTTTGGAAAGCGA
>JAAZLD010000117.1 GCA_012799495.1 Desulfitobacterium sp.
CGGCCTGTCCAAGTAATCATCCCGGAAGGTACCCTCTTAAACCCCAAATACCCTGCAGCTACGGGATTTGGTAATCATTTAGTGGATCAAATCGGGGAAGCCATTATGCAAGCTCTAACTCCTGCCATACCTCACAGAATCACAGCTGGCTGGAACCATATGCTCTGTGTTCTTTTTTCTGGTTATGACTCCCGGAAGAAGAATTCCTTTGCCCATATGCTTATCAATGCTTGCAAGGGAGGGGGCGGAGCTGCCTTCGGTGCCGACGGATATAACCATATTGGGTTTATTGGAGGTGGTGGAGGAATTGCTGCCCAAGATCCCGAGATGTTTGAACTAGATGCTCCTGTGCGCTTCCTAAAATTCGAATACGCTCCTGACTCCTGTGGTTCAGGCCAGTGGCGAGGGGGCTTGGGAGTTGAGACCCAGGTGGAGTTTTTAGAAGATATTAATCTGAGTATTTTTGGTGATGGGCTTGCCCACCAAAACAATGCTCCTGGAGTGTTGGGCGGCAAGTCTGGGCAAGCTAATTCGGCGAAAATAATTTTCCCTGATGGTAAAGTCTACTACCCTCGAGCCAAAGAACATATTCCTTTTTTACCCAAAGGAACCCAATGGCATCAGCTTGCAGGTGGAGGCGGAGGCTTCGGTAATCCTTTAAACCGGGATAAAGCCAAGATCGAAGAAGATCTTCGAGAAGGATATATTACTTTAGAAAAAGCCATCAAAGATTATGGGTGGAAAAGTGATAATTAGATCATTATTTGAATTGTATCCCTAAAGTATGTTCATAAGTGCAATTCTTTGGTGTATTCATGAATTATATTCTCGAAATGTACTCTTAACTTTAATAGAGGTCTAAAAAGGCAGACTCCCCTTAACTCAGGACATCTGCCTTTTTAGATTTCAAAAACCTATTTTGATTACAAAATCAGTGGTATTAGCATAAGATATCAGCAAGTTGTTAAAAAATGCATCTATGTTTTTTCCCAACAAATAGTCTTTAACGTTGAAAAATCTCATAATATATTCTAAGATAAAAAAGTGGCAAAGCACAAAGTTCACGAAGGACTTCGGAGGAACGGGCTACTCCGCTCCTAGTCCAGGGATTTTGGCTAGGCTGGAACGAATTCAAAGCCGAGGAAACTTCATAATTAGACTAGTCTGGAGTTTCCGAATGCTTTCAAAGTGACAGGATACCAAAATCCCGCAATCAAATTTTTAAAGAAAATGAAGGTATGTAAAATGGATATTTTAATTAGAAAAAACTATGAAGAAATGAGTAAATGTACAGCAGAGATTATTGCTAATTTTATTAGTTCTAAACCTAATTGTGTCCTAGGATTGGCAACAGGTAGTACTCCTATTGGTACTTATAAAGAGCTTGTTAGAATGCACAAAGAGGAAGATCTGGACTTTTCTCAAGTTGTAACTTTTAACTTAGATGAATACCTAGGTGTAGGAATCGACTTGAATAAGCCCTATAATCTTGATCAAAGCTATGCTCGTTTTATGTATGAAGAGCTATTTAAACATGTTAATATTAAAAAAGAAAATATACACATACCAAATGGTAAAACAAAAGATCCCCACAAAGTATGCCAATGGTATGAAGATGCAATCAAAGAAGCTGGGGGGATCGATTTACAGCTATTAGGACTAGGTATGGACGGTCACTGGGGCTTCAATGAACCTGGTTCTTCTCTCCGTTCAAGAACCCGGGTAGTAGCCCTAACTAAGCAGACCCTGGATGATAACTATGAAGCATTCTACAAAAAAGCCAATATTGCACGGGAAGAGATGCCCCATTTTGCTATTACCATGGGAGTAGGAACTATCCTCGATGCCCGCAATATTATGATGATTGTCAGTGGCTCTAAAAAAGCTGAAGTTGTTGCCAAATGTCTAGAAGGGCCTGTAACTTCACAAATTACATCCTCTGCAATTCAGCTTCACAGCGGCGGAATCACTGTCGTCCTGGATGAAGATGCAGCTTCCAAACTAGATAATATCGAACATTATAGACATGTGGAAAAACTAAAAATCGAGTACGGGCTATAAACTTAAATAGAGCCTCAAAAAGAAAATGCTGGACTAATTAGGTCCAGCATTTCTTTATGAGAAATTGTGCAGCTTCTCATACATCCACGCCATTCACTGCCCCACCCTTCTTAACAAGGATTTTGACTAGCCAAGGAGCGACTTCAAGTCCGAGGGGACTTCATATTCCTTAAAGTTTTGGATAAAAGTCCCCGAAGGACTTCGGAGCGACGGGCAAACACTCCTACCCCAGGGATTTTACCAAGCAAAGGAACGACATCAAGTCAGAAAGCATTTCCTTCCAACAATCACCTTTCCATGGGCTATTGATTAGCTAAGGAACGGATTTCAGAGTGACGTGCTAATCAATAGCCCTCAATCGAATGACCAGTCTTGGTAAAATCCTACTAACCCTAGATCAAATTCTTCCTAATCTCCTCAGGAGTCCTTATGGAAAGATAGACAGGAGCAATATCAGCTACTGTTTTCGCTCCTACTACTCCTTCTTTATTTAAACGATAAGCTGCTCTGGCATAGGCAAGCAAGACATGAGCTGTAAAATCAGGATTAGAGCCTAAAGTTATTTTGTATTCGATAGTCTGGTTATGTTCATTATTCAGTCCGGTTTTGCCAGAGTGCATTACTACTCCGCCATGGGGCATACCGCCATGGTCTCTTTCTAATTCCTCTTCGTTTATAAAATGTACTTCTGTGTCATAATCTGCAAAATAATTAGGCATGGTTTTAATATCTTTTTCGATTTGCTTGAGGTCTGCACCTTCTTCAGGAACTACATAACATACCCTCCGGTGCCTTTCTGCTGCAGTTAACTCTGGCATTTCTCCCTTCTTGACAGCTTCTATAGCTTCCTCTGAGGGGATTGTATATTGTTTAGCATCTTTAACACCTTTTACCCTGCGGACAGCATCAGAATGACCCTGGCTGATCCCTTTACCCCAGAAGGTATAAGTTTTACCCTCTGGCAAGATAGCTTCAGCAATTAACCGGTTAAGGGAGAACATTCCTGGATCCCACCCACTAGCGATAATAGCAACCTTACCAGCAGCCCTTGCTTTTTCATCCATTTTCTTAAAGAAATCTGGGATTTTAGCATGGTTATCATAGCCGTCAACAGTGTTAAACATACTAGCTATTTCCGGCCCCTGGACAGGTAAATCTGAGGCGCTGCCACCACATAAGACCATAACATCCACTTTCTCAGTCATTTCTTTTACTTGATCCATGTGATAAACGGGCACACCTTCTGTCTCGATTTTAAGGGTTGAAGGATCACGCCTAGTAAATACCCCTGACAATTCCATATCCTTATTTTGGCGGATTCCTAACTCCACACTTTTGCCCAGATTTCCATAGCCAATAATTCCGATTCTTATCTTAGCCATCTAAGTTTCTCCCTTCCTGATTTAATTATCGAATACTCATTTAGCAAAAATTCATTAGAACCAGTCATCTACTCTTCCTGGTCTTGAGCCATCTTCTTTACCTGCTCTTTAGCTTCAGGAGATATAGCATCCATTACAAAATTACGATGGTGTTTTTTTATTTCCTCAAATTCTCTTTGAACTCTTTCGTTAGCTCCATCCACTTCTGCTTTTAGCTCCTTGGCCGATAATAAGGAACACCCAGCTCCTCGGATAATGACCTGCTCTAGATAGTCAGATGTTGCTACTGTAATATTATATTTCCTCCAGTTTTGATGGGCGAACTTTTCAATGTACTGATCCGCTGTTTGGGCTTCCTTAGTAAAAACAACATGAATATTATGATAGTCAACAATATCTTCTTGATGGCCCGGAACCAAATGGGCGTCAAAAACGACAATAATTACATTCTTTTTGATCCCCTGATAATTACATAGGGCATCTAGGAGTTTTATTCTTGCTCCATCCATATTGTCCTCTGTCATCTCTTTCAACTCTGGCCAGGCATGGATAATATTATACCCATCTACTAGAAGATAGTCTTCTAAAGGATCTTTCTTTCTATATTCACCGGTCTTTATATATTCACCGGGAGTGGTAGATTTATAATAACTCTCCCGAGCTGTTTTCCTTTTTTTCCAGACTGATTTTTTCCCTTGGTTGGCATAGAAGGTGTTATTGATAATTCTGTCGATCTCCTCAGGGCTGATCCACTCCTCCTCTTTCTGAGAAGTTCTTTTGACCTTCTCTGGATCCAGCTGCTTTTTTTTTTGGTTGGAGATAACTTTCCAGATGCATATAGTCTTTAACCTGATCCCATGGTACAGAAAACCCTGCACCATGGGCACAAAAGATAGAGCCTGTAGGGTTATCTGGATCTCTTTCCGAATCATACCCGATACTTTCGATAACCTCTTGAGCATTA
>JAAZLD010000118.1 GCA_012799495.1 Desulfitobacterium sp.
AAAAGGCCAATGTGGATGTAGAAAGTTTAGGACGTTTGGTAGGGATTTACTGTTATTTAAATGGTGTGGTCTTAATTGTCCTGGGATTACTTCATTTCGCGGGCTACGAAAAATCTTTGGCCCCCGGTTTGATCTTTTTGGGGATCTCCACAGTTTACATTTTGGTTAAATCCCAAAAATATGATGGAAACCTCTACGAAGATGGGAAGTTGAAAAAAGGTGCCTGGATCAAAATTATTTTGATCGGAGGCATTATAGTTGTAACTTTGCTTTTTGTAGCAGTGCTGATGTTTTTCTCGGCAAAGCCAACTAAAGTAATCTTTGAGGAAGAAGGGGTCCGAATTCAAGGTATGTATGGGGAGCTGATTACTTGGGAGGAAATTGAGCAGGTTCAACTGAAGGAGGAGTTGCCTACCATCGAAAAGCGCACTAATGGTTCAGCAGTAGGGCCCCATTTGAAGGGCAATTTCCGGACCAAGGAATTAGGTTCTGTGAAGCTATTTGTCAATAGGGAAAAGCCTCCTTTTATTTACTTAGAGCGGGTAGATGAGAAACCCATAATCTTAAATTTAGGTGAGGGGGAAGAAACAGAGCGGATCTATAGAGAAATACTCGAAAAGACGAAGTAGAGGATGATGGGCTTGACCTGACTGAACTGGCAGAAAAAACGTGACCGGAACAAAAGAATCAGTAGAAAACAAGTAATTTGGCAAAACTAAGAGAACTGAATACAAAAGGAGGTTAAGAAATGGAACGGAAAGTTATCCACCAGGTAACAGGATATCGCACCCAAGATGGTGCCGGGGTAAATTTAGTGCGGGTATTAGGAAATAGAACTATCGAGGAATACGATCCCATTTTGATGCTGGATTCCTTTGATAGTACAAATCCTGAGGAATATACCGCAGGCTTTCCACTGCACCCTCATCGGGGAATCGAGACTATTAGCTATGTTTACCGGGGACAAATGGTTCACAAAGATAGCATAGGGAATGAAGACTCTATCAAAGATGGGGAAGTTCAATGGATGACAGCTGGATCCGGTATTTTCCATGAAGAAAAACTCCCGGCTTCAGAAAGATTGCTGGGAGTTCAGTTATGGCTTAATTTGCCTGCTAAAGACAAAATGGTTCCCCCTGCTTACCACAGCATTAAAAACTCAGAAATTGAGGAAATTCCATTGGATAACGGGAAGCTCAGACTCCTAGCTGGGAACTACGAAGATAAAAAAGGCTATCAGAGCAAATACCTCCCCCTGGATTATTATGATATCCACCTGAATCCTCAGGGGTCCATCATCATTAACACTGAGGAAGACCGTTCCATTATGGTCTTTACCCTTTTAGGGGATGCCTATGTAGGTGGAGAACTCCTTAAGGAAAAGACCGCCGCTAAATTATCTCCAGGAACCCATGTAGAGATTAAAGCCACAGATGAAAAAGCTCAGGTGCTATTTATCAGTTCCCAATCCCTTAAGGAACCTGTAGTTTGGGGTGGCCCCATTGTGATGAATACCCGAGAAGAGTTGGAACAAGCTTTTGCAGATATAAAACAAGGGACTTTTTTACGAAAGGAAATCGATTATTAGGTGAAACGATTATAGAAGTCATTATTAAAGCCTGCGGACTTTACCCTTAGGGGGAGCTCCTCAGGCTTATTTTACTCAACACACTTATTTTTGCTCAACACTTTTGAGAGACTTGCATTGCCTATTGTCAATATATGTTTTAAAATGAAGTTACCGAACTAAGGAAATTCTAGAAAAACCATCAAGATAATGGAAGGCAATATAATCAAGAACTGCTCTTTTAATAAAATGAGCAGTTCTTGTTACTTATACTAGTTTCGACAAAAGTATACAGGAAATGTTATTATGCCCAGAAAAAAATGCTCCAATTGTGAATATATTTTCTGGTTTTGTAGCCTAGTTCAAATAATAAAAGGAAACATCGATTATTGATAGGTACTCAAGGCACTCAACTTCAATAATCTAGTTTCCTTATATATCAAATATATTATGTCTTTGTGAGATAATTATATACCATCAATATTATTATTTTCAATGTAAAATAATGTAAGGAGAGAGTTCTTTATGGTGAATTTTAGACTTTATCCTTCTTACAACATAAATAACGAAGGTGAACAATATTTTTTACTTTATGCGCTCCAGTTATTAAACAAGTTGAGACTTCATGTAAATCAGTTAAAGTATCATCAGTAGCTAATTCATATAGAACTTTATTCAGAATTTCTCTTAAGTAATATAATAGATTTGCTGTTAAACCCGCAATGTTCAAATCGTGAGCAGCTTGGTGAACAATTTTATTTCTGTAACGATACATTCTCGCAAGATGCCAATCGATATCTTGTCTATTTTTTTGCGTCGCTGCTTTGATTTTTTCTTAACTAGAGAGTAGCGTTTTCATATCATCAATTCGGTTTTTGAGTAGCGGATTGTGCGAGCATTTAGTTTGAAGTAAAGAGCACAAGGTATCATCTCTCATTAAAGTCACAAACTTTTCCAAATTGTGTTTATCTAGATAATCTTTTATATCGGGAGGGAGCATGATATTTGCTCTTCTTATTAACTCTACAGTATCACGGATAATTCTTCTCAAGTAGTCGAGAGCTAATGTTTTTGGTACAAAGTTAGTAATAGGCGCAATAACGCTAGAATGTTTCTCCCCTGTTTTTAGCAAGTGCTCTAGCGCTATCCATAAGCCTAAAATATCAAATAACATATGATAACTACATGGAAATACTTGGGAAAGACAAGAGCAATGAATTGGACAACACAACTTTAGTTAATCCTTTAAGGCTCATATGGCCTTAGATATTCTATGCTTCAATAGCAAACCCTGAGGAATCAAATGTAAAGATTTCCATCACCTTTTTTCCCTTTGCAGGACATACTAAAAAATAAAAGTTTTTAGGAATGTTCTTATGGCGAGGGGAGGAGATATTCCATGGAGCCGGAAAAAGTTTATTATGAGCCTGCGGTTCTTGATTATCAATTAGGGAAGGAACTGAGAGAAAAGTTTGCCACAGTTCCCTGGGAACCCATTGTGAGCCATAATAATATTGAGAAATTGCGGAAGAATCCCAATCAGGAATTCCCCCGCATGAAACGGCTCCTAATTATTGGGGTGCGCAAATCCCTCAAATACACTCCTAACCACAAGGTTTCCGATTTCTTAGTTCCTTACACTTCTTCCGGCTGTAGTGCCATGTGCCTCTATTGCTACTTGGTATGCAATTACAATAAATGCTCCTACTTGCGTTTATTTGTGAACAGGGAGCAAATGCTGGCTAAACTCATCAAAACAGCTAGAGAAGGGGAGAAGGAGCTGGTTTTTGAAATAGGAAGTAACAGCGATTTGGTTTTGGAAAATACCATCACTGGGAACTTAGAGTGGACTATCGAGAACTTTGCTAAACATGAAAAAGGCTACCTAACCTTCCCCACTAAGTTTGATATGGTTGAGCCTTTATTGGCTTTAAATCATCGGGGAAGAATTATCTTTCGGATGAGTGTAAATCCGGAGGAGATTATCCGGAAAGTGGAGTTTGGGACCTCTTCCCTAAAGAATAGGGTTCGGGCCCTCAACCAAATGGCGGAAGCAGGGTACAAAGTAGGGATGCTTATTGCCCCTGTGGTCTTAGTAGAGAATTGGCAAGAACTCTATTCCCAACTCATTGAGGAGCTAGCAGAGCTACTTACTCCTCAGACCAAAAAGCAACTCTTTATCGAAATCATCTTTATGACCTATAGTTTTGTCCACCGAGCCATCAACCAAGAGGCCTTTCCCAAAGCTATCGACTTATATGATAAATCTCTAATGACGGGAAGAGGAAGGGGCAAGTATTGGTATAAAGAAGAGGCCCGAACCGGTGGTGAGGAGTTCCTCCGGAGGGAAATAGCTGAAAAGCTTAAGTGTATTCCCATTCTTTATGTAGTATGATTGGTAAGGTTTACTTTGAAATATCAACAATGAAATCAAGCAAAAACCCTGCCTAACTACCTTAATGAAGGTAAGTCTATGCAGGGCTAATTCTTATTTTTTCGTTTTTGTCAGGGAGTTTTTTAAAGAGAGTTATTTTAAAGAGAGTTTTTTAAAGAGAGTT
>JAAZLD010000119.1 GCA_012799495.1 Desulfitobacterium sp.
CACTCTCTCTTATCCCAGCCGTATCTACTAATTGTAGAAGAATTCCTCCTATATTTACTGATTCCCTTATTTCATCTCTAGTAGTACCGGGAATATCTGTGACAATTGCTCTTTCTTCCTGGAGTAAAGCATTTAAAAGGCTGGATTTACCCACATTTGGTTGTCCAACAATTACTGTTAGCAAACCTTCTCGAAGAATTTTGCCTGTTTTACTTCCTTTAAGCAACTCTTTCCCTTCTATAATTCCATTCTCTATATATTTTAAAAGGGCATTACGATCTAGATCTTCCACATCATCTTCTGGAAAATCTATACCTGCTTCAATAAAAGCTAAAGTTTCAAGAATTAACTCTCTTAATTTGTGAATTTTTCGAGATAAATGCCCTTCCATTTGGTTTAAGGCTAGATCAGCAGAAGTATCTGTCTTGGCGCTGATAAGATCCACGATAGCTTCTGCTTGAATTAAATCTAACTTACCATTGAGAAAAGCCCTCTTACTGAATTCTCCAGGTTCAGCTAAGCGGGCACCTTGTCTTAGGCATTCTTCCATGATCCTTTCTGCAACTAAAAGTCCCCCATGACAATTTATCTCATAGACATCTTCACCTGTATAGGAATTAGGAGCCAACATTCTGCTAACGAGAACTTCGTCTAGTATTTGATTATCCTTGTAAAAATGCCCTAAATGAAGAGTATAAGTACTCTCTTCTTCCCACCGTTTTTTATTACGTGGTCTAAAGGAAGTGTTTATTATTTTTTTGCTTTCGGGACCACTTAATCGTAAAAGGTGAATACTACTTTCCCCTAATGCAGTAGCTAAAGCAATAATTGTATCCATTCCTAATCCACTCCTGTAGGAAATATATTCTTTAAATAATAATCTGAGATTAAAAAAAGGGGTGTATCACCCCTCAGGAAATTTCTTTAGTTCTTTTTAAGGATATAACCACTTTGCGATTAGGTTCTTCACCTTCACTAAAAGTAGAGATGCGATTATCATCTTGCAAAGCTGTATGAATTATTCTTCTTTCATGTGGATTCATAGGCTCTAACACAACTCTATGTCCAGTACGTTTTACTTTTTCAGAAAGCCTTTTTGCTAGCCGAACAAGAGTCTCTTCTCGACGCTGGCGATAACCTTCTATATCAATGATAATTCTTACTCTTTCCGCCATCTCTTTAGATACTGCTAGATTAGTTATATATTGAAGGGCCTCTAAAGTATCCCCACGCCTTCCAATTAAAATACCTAGTTCTTCACCAGTAATATCTACGAACCAGTTTGACCCTTTGCGAGTATAAGAAATTTCTGCTTTTACACCCATGGCATTACAAATTTTTTCGAGAAAATCACATGCCAGCTCACCTGGACAAACTTCATAACTCACCCGAACTTTTGCAGGTGTTGTACCAAAGATACCGAAAATTCCTCTTTTAGTAGGCTCTTCTAATATTTCGATCTTTGCTTTTTCACGCTCTACCCCTAATTCATCAAGACAAGCATTGATAGCTTCCTCTACAGTCTTACCGGTTTTTTCAGCAACTCTCATGAGTATCCTCCCTTTAAACTAAAACAACCTTAGGCAGCTTGCACTTCCTTATCCTTATCCAATTTACGATTAATATATATTTGTTGAATAATAGTTACGATATTCATAGTAAAGAAATAAAGAGCAAGCCCCGAAGGAACAGTATAACTTATATAAGCCATAAACAAAGGCATAATATAAAGCATTGTCTTTTGCGTAGTCTGTGCAGGATCAGGCTGATTACTTTTCTTATTATTTTGGGTCAGTGGGGCATTCATAGCAGTTGAAACTTTTACTTGGATAAAGGTTGTAGCACCAGCTAATATTGCCAACACTATATTATGATTCTGGGTTATATCAAAACCAAGAAAAATTGCTTGACTAGGATCACCTATATAATTAGAAAAGTTAAATAAAGTCCGGTATAAAACATAGAAAATGGGTAGCTGAACTAATATAGGTAAGCATCCACCCATAGGATTTACATTATGTTTTTGATAGAGTTCGACCATTTCTTTATTTAATTTCTCTGGGTTATTCTTATATTTCTTCTGAAGTTCTTGAATTTTTGGTTGTATTGCAACGGTTTGCCGCATTGATTTCATTTGTTTCCAAGTAAGGGGATAAATCAACATCTTAATAATAATAGTTAGGAAAATAATAGCTAAGCCATAGCTAGCATAACCAAGAAGACTGGAAAGTTCGTATAGCCATTTTAGTAAAATTGTCATCCATTCAATAAATATACTCACAAAAATCCTCCTTATACTGGATCATAACCACCAGGGTGAAAAGGATGACATTTGGATATACGTGTGATTGATTTCCAAACTCCCTTTAATACCCCGTATTTCTTAATAGATTGTATAGAATACTCCGAACATGTAGGGTAAAAACGGCAAGAAGGTCTCTTTAAAGGAGAAATATATTTTTGATAAAGCCGGATCAACCCTATCAGTATTGTCTTCATTTTTACCATACTCCAAGCTATGAGTGTTTTGTCTTTAATACTTTAGCCCTTTCCAGACTTTTTAATATACTTCTTTCTACTTGAGCATAAGAAACTCCTCTTATTGAAGACCTTGCAATACAAATAATTTGAGTATTCTCTTTGATCTCGGGAAGATGCCTGCGAATAACCTCTCTCATTAAACGCTTAGCACGGTTACGTACTACAGCATTACCTACTTTTTTAGAAGCAATAAATCCAAATTTAACAGGGCCCTGGGCTACATAAATTACAACATACTTCCCAGGGTAACTTTTTCCATTAGCAAAAACCCTTTTATAAAGAGATTTTTGACGCAATCTAAGACTCCGCTCTAACATTGCTCCTCCCGAATCTTGGTTATTCTACTATTCTCTCACAACTAACCTCATTATAAACAACTCATTGTAAAAAGATAAGTAAAGGAAGTTTAATTACCTAATAAAAAAGGCCACAATATTGCGGCCTTAAGCTGATAGTCTCTTCCGCCCTTTTGCACGACGGCGTTTAAGCACGTTTCTTCCGGATTTAGTACGCATTCTCTCCAAAAAGCCATGAACTCTCTTATGGCGACGATTTTTAGGTTGGTAAGTTCTTTTCATTGCTTATTGCACCTCCTTCAAAGGAAGATTAATCCCATTATAAACTCCATATCTTAAGAGATTATACTCTAACTTTTTTTGAAATGTCAAGGTAAAGCATAAGGTGATTTATTAAATTTTGTGGATAACTTCAGGATAATTTTTCTTATCCACTTGTGTATAAATATTTTTAATTGTAAACTTCTTGTTGATAACCTATTTAAAAATTGGTATTATGAAAATACATCCTCAATAATAGCAATATATACGGGAAATTCTATTATCCACAGGAATGATATTACTAAAGTTATCCACAAATGTGAATAAGTTTGTGTATAACTTTTTTATTGTCATATTTTCATATATTTTATTTCATAAAGGGAGGTCCGTTGAATGCCACCCCGTTCTC
Organism: Desulfitobacterium sp.; assembly: GCA_012799495.1. Lineage (GTDB taxonomy): Bacteria > Bacillota > Desulfitobacteriia > Desulfitobacteriales > Desulfitobacteriaceae > Desulfitobacterium. The sequence goes on from JAAZLD010000119.1 coordinate 3,508, forward strand.
TACAGTTTCTATGGCAAGAAACCCTAGGAAAATTACAAAACGAACTATCTCGACCAAGTTTTGAGACCTGGCTTAGCTCGACAAGCCTCCTAGATATAGAGGGAGATACTTTAATTATTAGCGTACCTAATGAATTTACTAAAGATTGGCTAGAAAGTCGTTATGCACCTATTATTCGTTCTACAGTACAATCCATCCTCGGCCAATCTATAAACTTGCGCTTCGTTGTATCTCAACCAAAGGAGACAGAAAGTATACTTAAGGAGCAACCACTATCGGTCCAAAAACCGAAAGCTGATAATCCATTTAACAAAACCTTAAACCCTAAGTATACCTTTGATACTTTTGTAATCGGCAATAGTAACCGATTTGCTCATGCAGCAGCCTTAGCAGTTGCAGAATCACCTGCTTCAGCTTATAACCCCTTATTTATTTATGGAGGGGTTGGTTTAGGGAAAACTCACTTAATGCATGCCATAGGTAATGCAGTTATTCAACGTTCACCTAGCACCAGAGTATTATATGTATCCAGCGAAAAATTTACTAACGAGTTAATTGAGTCCATTAGGGACCAAAATCCAATTGAATTTCGCAATCATTATCGAAATGTAGATATTTTATTAATTGACGATATTCAATTCCTTGCTGGTAAAGAAGGAACCCAGGAGGAATTTTTCCACACTTTTAATGCCTTACATGATGCTAATAAACAAATAATCATTTCCTCAGATCGTCCACCTAAGGAGATTCCTACCTTAGAAGACCGTCTCCGTTCGCGGTTTGAATGGGGATTGATTACTGATATTCAGCCTCCTGATTTAGAAACTAGAATTGCTATTTTGCGTAAAAAAGCATCCTTAGAAAATCTACAAGTTTCTAATGATGTTATGGTATTTATCGCTGACAAGATACACTCTAATATTCGAGAATTAGAAGGTGCATTAATAAGAGTTATGGCTTTTGGCTCCTTAACAGAAAACCCTATAACTGTAGAAACTGCTGCTGAAGCTCTCAAGGACATTATTCAAATCGATACACCTAAAGAAATTACTATTGAGATGATTCAACAAACTGTAGCAGATTATTATCACCTTTCTGTTGGAGATTTGAAAGCCAAAAAAAGAACTCGTTCAGTAGCCTTTCCTAGGCAGATTGCTATGTATTTATGCAGAGAGTTAACTGACAGCTCCTTACCAAAAATCGGAGATGAATTTGGAGGTAGGGATCATACTACAGTTATGCATGCTTGTGATAAAATTTCCGAAGCTCGTCGTAAAGATTCACTATTAGATAAGAAAGTAAATGAGATAATCCAGCTTATCCAATCTAAGTAAAATATTTATGATTTAATATATTTTTGTGTATAACTGAGAAAAAGGTAAAAATTAAAAAAATACGAGTTTATTAACATGTGGATATCTTTTGAGAAGAATTCACATGTTTTACTCATTTCCATGCCGCATACTTAGCGGCTTTGAGGATTTATCCACAAAGAGACAAGCTATACTACTATTACTACTAAAATTAATATATTATTATTATTACTCAGCAAATATGCTACTTGTTTATAAAAATCAAGGAGGCTACCTTATGAAAGTAAATTGTTCAAAAGATTCCTTATTAACCGGTGTTAACACTGTACTTAAAGCTGTATCAAGTAAAAACACCTTACCGGTTCTCCAAGGAATATTAGTTAAGGCGGAAGATCAACATCTTATTTTCGAAGCGACAGACTTAGAAATGGGTATCCGCTGTATGGTTCCTGCTCATATTGAAAAAGAAGGAGTTACAGTTCTTCCTGCTCGAATATTTTCAGATTTAGTCCGTAAATTACCTGAAGCTCCTATAGAATTAGAATTGGAAAATGATATATTAAAGATCAATTATTATGAATCCAATTTATCTCTAAGAGGATTTGATCCTGATGAGTTTCCCTTATTGCCTGATCTTAATGGTGAGGAAACTTTCGTTTTACCAGTGGATATTTTTAAAAATATGATAAGACAAACTATTTTTGCTTGTAGTACCGAAGAGAGTAGACCTGTTTTTACTGGATGTTTACTTCAAATAGAAGAATCTAATCTCAGGGTAATCGCAACGGATACCCACCGTTTAGCTTATCGTATTGCTGAAATATCCAATCCCGAAAATTGTAAATTCCAAGGAATTATTCCAGCCAAAACTCTCAATGAAATTTACCGTTTACTTAGAGATGATGAGGAAAACTTGACTATTCGTTTTAATGAGGCACAAATACTTTTTCAGTTTGGATCAGTAGTGTTATTATCACGTTTGATTGAAGGACAATTTCCTAATTACAAACAAGTTATTCCTCAATCCTGCCAAACTAAGCTCTTTTTAAATACAAGGTTATTCCAAGATTCAGTAGAGAGAGCATCATTATTAGCAAGAGATGGAAACCATCCTAATATAATAAAACTATCAGTAGAATCTGAACGATTATCAATCGATCAATCTTCAGATTTAGGAGAAATTTCTGAAATAATGAACATAAAAAAAGAAGGTAATGATGTAAATATAGCTTTTAATTCGAAGTATTTATTAGATGTATTAAAAGTAATCGAATCTGAAGAAGTTTTGGTAGAAATGTCCGGCTCTTATAGCCCAGGGGTTATTAGACCTTTAGATGACCCTAATTACCTATATTTAGCATTACCAGTACGCACATCATAATGGCGGTTAAATATGGAATTAAAATGGCTACATTTAAGAAATTTTAGAAACTACGAAAATGAAGAAGTCCGTTTTAGGCAAGGACTTAACATATTACAAGGGAATAATGGCCAGGGAAAAACAAATATTCTCGAAGGTATTTATTATCTTCTAACGGGAAAATCATATAGGGTTCGACGGGAACAAGAATTGGCTCGTTGGGGAGAAAATGAGTTTCACTTATATGGTGATTTTATTGTCCATTCTCGGCAATTGCGTTTAGAAAGTCATTACAAAGATAAGGGCAAAGTAATAAAAATAAATGGAGTCCCCTGTAGAAGACTTTCAGATTATGTGGGGACTGTTAATGTAGTATTTTTTTCCCCTGATGATCTAGCAATAGTAAAAGGGGGCCCGGGAGAAAGAAGAAAATTCTTGGATTTAC
>JAAZLD010000120.1 GCA_012799495.1 Desulfitobacterium sp.
CATCAAACAATAATCGAGGAAGAAACCCGTCTTGCTTGTGAGAAATACGGTATCCAACCGGATATTATGATTGGAAGCGTTGGAGGTGGCTCTAATTTTGCTGGCCTCATAGCTCCTTTCATGGGAGATAAGTTAGAAGGAAAAAATAATATCCATTTCATCGGTGTAGAACCTGCCTCCTGCCCATCCTTAACCCGTGGAAAATACGCTTATGATTTTGGAGATACTGGACAAACCACACCATTATTGAAAATGTACACCCTAGGTTCTGGTTTCATGCCTTCACCGAATCATGCAGGTGGTCTCCGCTACCATGGAATGAGCAGTATTGTTTCTAAACTCTATCATGACGGTTTAATTGAAGCCCGTTCTGTAGAGCAATCAAAGATTTTTGAAGCCGCAACTCTTTTTGCCCGTAGTGAAGGAATTCTTCCTGCTCCCGAATCTGCCCATCCACTAAAAGTAGCTATAGATGAAGCTCTCAAATGCAAAGAAACAGGAGAGAAAAAGACCATCCTCTTTGGACTTTCTGGAACTGGTTACTTTGATTTAGCAGCTTATATGAGCTACAATGCAGGAACAATGACAGACTATATCCCTACTGATGAAGAGCTAGAAAAAAGCTTTGCAACTTTACCTAAGGTAGAATAAGAGTAAGAGGTTAGCCCAATAGAGAAAAAAATCAAGTTGCTACCCCAGTAGAGATTGTAGGTTTTTGCCTGGAAAGTGTTTCCATTTTATACCTCCTTGCATATAGTGGGATTAAAGGAGGTGCGATTAGTAAATGAATGTATGTGTAGGGAATCCTGTTTGTTGTCCCCCTCAATACTGTGTTCGGGACACCTTTACTCCCCGGATTATTCCCGTAATCCAACCTGTTGTAAATGTTAATCGCCGAAATATTGTGGATGTTCCTCAGCTAGTAGTGCAACCTTCCACTCGCACTGTAGTAGTAGATCGTGGTTTCCAAGGCTTTGGTGGCGGCTTTGGCGGTAACACTTTATTCAATACCCCTGTTGCTGGTGGTGCAGCAGGCAGAGGAGCTTTATTCGGTAACGTAGGCGGTCCTGGTGTAGGTATGGGCGGCAGACTATTTTAAATTTTAGACATTCGTATCCTTATATTATTCTAATATTCCTATGCTTAATTTAGAAAAACCCCTGATTCCTGTAGAGGATTCAGGGGTTTTTTGTGGAATAATACAGGAAAATACTGTAACAACTTAAGTACAAAAGATAGAAATAAGAAGTTCTAAAGCTAATTTGTCAAAGGCTGTGGATTTATTTTAACATTCCCTTAATGGAATTGTTCTTTCCCTTCATGTATAATACCCGAGGGGACAGGCATGACAAAAGAAAGGTAGGATTTAATGGATCTGCAAACCATTTTATTTCACTTCCTTGGCGGCTTGGGGCTTTTCTTGTTCGGAATCAAGTCCATGTCCGATGGACTTCAAGCTGCTGCCGGGGACAGGTTAAGAATAATCTTAGAAAAGGGGACAAAAACTCCCCTACGTGGTGTCCTAACTGGCCTCTTAGTAACAGGACTCATACAAAGTAGTAGTGGAACCACCGTTCTAACAGTAGGACTTGTCAATGCAGGTTTATTAAATCTACGACAAGCCATCGGAATTATTATGGGTGCGAATATTGGTACTACAGTAACTGCCTATCTTATTGGTTTTAAACTAGAAGATTATGCGCTACCAATTATCGCTCTAGGTGTTATTATTCTATTCTTTGTAAAAAATAATAAAAAGATTACTTATTTTGGCCAAGTTATATTTGGCTTTGGTCTTCTTTTCTATGGTTTATCCATCATGGGAGACGGTTTAGCCCCTCTTAGAGAATCGGAGTTCTTCATTGGACTCATGAGTGATGTAGATACTAATCCCTTGCTAGGTGTACTTATTGGTACGATTTTCACTGCCGTAGTTCAAAGTAGTTCCGCAACTATTGGGGTCCTGCAGGAGCTAGCATATCAAGGTGTTATATCTTACCAACAAGCTCTTCCTATTCTCTTTGGGGATAATATTGGAACTACAGTTACCGCTCTTTTAGCTGGTATCGGCGCTTCCGTTGCTGCCCGCCGAGCAGCCGCTACTCACTTTTTATTTAATACAATCGGTACATGTATCTTTTTACCTCTTGCGATTTTCGGTATATTCCCCATGATGGTAGAATCTATAACTAATTTCATTGCCTATGTTATCCCTGGTGCTAGTGGTGGATGGGATTCACTAAATATTAGATTTCAGATCGCTCAAAGCCATGGAATATTTAATATGACTAATACTTTAATCCATTTACCTTTTGTGGGAGCACTTGCAGCCTTAGTTACTAAACTTATCCCCGATGGAGATGAAGTTGTGGTCAGTGCTTCTCCCCAATATCTCGATACACGCTTTTTCAGTAACCCATCTGTGGCTTTAGCTAATGCTAGCCGGGAAGTACTCCATATGGGTAAGGTTGCTGGACAAGCTATCGAGGGTGCTAAAGAATACTTCTTCACACGCAGTTCTAAACCTAAGCAATTAGCCACTCAATCAGAAAGTGCTACAGACATGTTAGAAAACCAAATCACCGAATATGTTTTAAAAGCTACTTCTGGTAAGAGACTTACTAAGGAACAATCCAATCAACATTATCGTGTCCTTCAAGTTATCGGTGACCTGGAGCGAGTGGGAGACCATTCCATGAACCTTATTGAGCTCACAGATTATGCTATTGAGAATAAGGTTAAGTTTTCTGAGGAAGCCAAAAAAGATCTTTTGGAAATGTATGAAAAAGTCCAAGAGATTTATCAAATTGCCTTAGACGCTCTGCAAAAAGACGATATAGAGTTAGCTAAAAAAGTTTTAGATTACGACGATGTAATCGACGACCTGGAGCGCAAATTGCGGGATAGCCATATCAAACGTCTTAACGAGGGAACCTGCAATGGCAGTTTTGGCGCAGTCTACCTTAATATTATTAGCAATTTAGAAAGAATTGGGGACCACTCAGTTAATATTGCTAAATATGCCATGACCGTACCCACAGAGTAATATTTCGAGAGTTTATAAAATAAAAGCACTATATGAGATTATTAAAATTAAATCATTAGATAATTGAAAACTATATGTGATAACAAAAGAGGTGGCGATTACCTAAAAAATCGCCACCTCTTTGTTGTCCTAATTTACAATGGGGCATATCCTTATGATCCTAAAAATTAATGGAAAAGAGATCAATCCATAGGAGATTAATCCATAGGAAATTAATCTAATGGAACTTCATCCCTAGGTATACCTAGGGCTTCTGCTACTCCCTTACCATAATCGGGATCTGCTTTATAGCAATTGCTAATATGGCGGATCTTTATTTCTTTAGCTGCATCTCCCATATCCCTAGCGGTATTTTCGAAAAGAACCTGCTGCTGTTCAGGGCTCATTAAACGGAAAAGCTTACCTGGCTGGGTGTAATAATCGTCGTCATCTTCCCTAAAGTTCCAGCGATCAGCTACTCCACTTAAAGCTAGAGAGGGTTCCTGATATTCCGGCTGTTCCTGCCACTGGCCATAACTATTAGGCTCATAATGTAAAGTGCTACCATGATTGCCATCTACCCGCATCTGACCATCTCGATGGAAGCTATTAACTGGGCAGCGGGGAGCATTAACAGGAATTAAGTGATGGTTAACCCCTAAACGATATCTTTGGGCATCACCATAAGCAAATAATCTTCCTTGGAGCATCTTATCTGGTGAGAAGCCAATTCCCGGAACAATATTAGCTGGATTAAAAGCAGATTGCTCCACTTCTGCAAAGTAATTTTCAGGATTACGGTTCAACTCCATAACCCCAACTTCAATCAAAGGAAACTCTCCGTGATACCAAACTTTCGTCAAGTCAAAGGGGTTATAGGGCATTTTTTCTGCCTGTTCTTCCGTCATCACTTGAATATAAAGCTTCCACTGAGGAAAGTCTCCATTCTCGATACTTTCATAGAGATCCCTTTGATGACTTTCCCGGTCTTTACCGATTAAAGCTTCCGCTTCCTCATCCGTTAAATTTTTAATTCCTTGCTGAGTTAGGAAATGAAACTTAACCCAAACCCGTTCATTTTCAGCATTGATCATACTATAGGTATGACTACCGAACCCATGCATATGTCGATAGGAATAGGGGATTCCCCGATCGCTCATGGTAATCGTAACTTGATGTAGAGACTCAGGAAGAGAGGTCCAAAAGTCCCAGTTATTATTAGCACTTCTGAGGTTTGTACGAGGATCACGTTTAACCGCATGATTCAAATCCGGAAACTTTAAGGGGTCCCGGAAGAAGAAGACGGGAGTATTATTACCTACTAGATCCCAATTCCCTTCCTCTGTATAAAATTTTATAGCAAAGCCACGAATATCCCTCTCTGCATCAGCAGCCCCTCTTTCTCCTGCTACTGTTGAAAACCGCACAAATAACTCCGTCTTCTTCCCGATTTCCGAGAAGATCTTTGCCTTGGTATATTTTGTAATATCATGGGTAACCGTAAATGTACCATAAGCCCCTGAACCTTTGGCATGCATTCTCCGCTCCGGTATTACTTCCCGGTTAAAATGGGAAAGCTTCTCTAGAAACCACACATCTTGCAAAAGCATCGGTCCTCTTGGCCCTGCAGTTAGGACATCCTGGTTATTAGCTACCGGTGCCCCAGTAACATGGGTTAACTTCTTCCCTTGCTCTTTCATTTGATAACCCCCTTGTTATTTTTTTCTCTAAAGCAATGGCTAGGAATATGTAGAATAAATAGGTATTTACTTAAACTTAGTACTTTAGAGTAAATCTACCTTTGGAATAACTATCTATTAGATCTTTTTTCGACCCTTAAGGTTATAATCATTATAAGCACCCTTCCAGAATTAAGCAATAAAAAAGTTAAAGCTAGTTCTTTGAACTAGCTTTAGTCATGATATTTTACCTTTTGGCCATCCCAATGATATTACCTACTAAATTCCCCCTCTGGATAAAGGGTGACCCTTCTTCCAAAGGCTTTGGCAAAGGGCGAGGATCAAACTTGTGATAGTTTTGAATGGGTTCTTGCTGGATATCTTTGAAGCAGATAGGCAGTCCCGCAGAGGCCAGAAAACTCCTCCCATCCTGGATCTGAAAGTGAATATGAGGCTCAGTAGTATTGCCGGAGTTTCCACACTTTGCAATAATTTCTCCCCTTTTTACTTTATCCCCGATTTTCACCTTCAGACTATGGGGCAGAAGATGAGCTATCACGCTATACTCCTTGCTTCCATGTTTAATCACTATATAGTTGCCACGGATATCCTTGATAAATGGGTCTGTTTTCCCATTTCCATAAGTTCGGGAATCCTTATAGTGATCTTTAGCATCCACAACAACCCCATCAGCTGGTGCTAGAACTTCCTTGCCATAACAATAGTAGTTTTCCAGCACTGTAGGGTCACCAGAACATGTCCCTCCCTCTTCATCCATAATTACAAAATCATAAGCGTACCTTTGAGTGGGAATACCCCAGGAATGAGAAGCATCCTTGTCTACCCCACCATTTACTACTGTCCATCGACCTTGAAAGGGCAAAGAGTAATTC
>JAAZLD010000121.1 GCA_012799495.1 Desulfitobacterium sp.
CAAATAGTGTTGTAATATTAGCATCAAGAACAGTTAGAATGGCTCGACTAAATCCTGCTTCTACAGCTGCCCGCAGAGATTTTCCAAGTTTTAATTCTTCTTTAATCCTTTCATAAATAATAATATTTAGGTCAACCGTCATCCCTATGGAAAGGATTAATCCTGCTATACCCGGCAAAGTCAGGACGGCATTTAGGCCTTTTAAAGCCCAAAGAACAAGTAAAGTAAATACTACTAAAGATATATTGGCAACTAGACCTGGTAAAAGGTAAAAGGCCAGCATAAACAAGGCAATCAGTGCTAGAGCAATAATACCGGCTTTTATACTTTTATTAAGGGAATCTACTCCCAGGGAAGCACCTACTGTGCGTTTTTCTGCTACATCTAAACTAACAGGTAAAGCCCCAGAACGGAGAAGTGCAGCAATATCAGCAGCTTCTTCAAGGGTGGCATAGCCAGTAATTTCTGCTTTCCCATCCATAATAGGCACGCTAACACTGGGATTTTGTAAAATTTCATCGTCTAAGTAAATGCCGATCCTCTGTCCTACATGACGAGAAGTCAGTTCTCCGAATTTTTTAGCCCCTTCATCAGAAAAGGTAAGATGCACAACATATCCTGGGCTTCTTGTCCCCTGTGCTGCTCGTGCATCCTTCAGTTCTGAACCCTCAATTACCACATTTCCCTGAGGATCCTTAAAGGTCAACTTTGCCGTAGTTTTTAAAATTTCGACAGCTTGGTCTGGATCTTTAATACCAGCTAGATCAACAATTATTCTCTTTTTAACTAAATCCGTCTGAACTACAGGTTCAGATAAGCCCATTTCATTAACCCGTTTATTGATAATGGTTTTAGCGTTTTCAGTATCATCGGGGGTTACTTCCGCTCCATCAGGGCCTGGTTGAGCTTGCAGTACCATATGAACCCCACCACGTAAATCGAGACCTAGGCGAATTCCCTTCTCTGGATCTGTGAGAGGCTGGACTGAGAATATTGCTACAATAGCAATTAGCAGCATCACCGCCGTTAATTTTATTATGCTTCCCCTTTTCATTGTTTTTCCTCCCGTTACACAAAAAAATTCATGGGACATGCCCATGCCAAACTAATTATACGCCTCCCTTAGTTTCAGTGTCAATTCACCATCAAACAAAGGTTCTTTTTTTCAGAGAATCCCTTGTTCCTTAAGAATCCTGAGACGAAAGCAATTCATTCCCACCTGTCCTAAATCCTCAAGTAAACCATAATTAGCTACTGCCCCTACTACAGCCCCAATCCCAGGTAGTAATTGAAGCATCTTCCTTAAATCGATGGAGTCCCGATATTCGATCTGGAATTGTTCCCAATCAAAAACCTCCATGGCCTTAAGCTCTGGATACTCCTTAACAGTCTCCTCCCAATGGAGGATTTTCCTATATACTGGAGGTCTCTTTTCTTGACTAGAAAAGGCTAGTTGGAAGATAAAAAGAAGGTAAAGCCTTACCCTGTATCTTTCCGTTGAATACCCGTAGATATGAGCTAGTTCAAAAAGAAATTTCATCTTTATGGCTATAAGGGCGGGAAAATCAGCCATACCCAGAAAAATCCCTCCTGCCCCTGTCCCCGCTCCTTCAGCAGCAGCAACTTTCTTGTAGGTCTTAAGAAGTTCCATGGCCAAAATATCTCTTTCAGCAAGGGATTTATTCTTAAGAGGTTTTCCTTTAGGAATAAACTCAAGACCAAAAATAACAGCTCGTACTAAATTCTTAACAGTACTAGTCATAACATCCAAGAACTTTTGGGGATAAAGCTCGTTGATTCGACTTTGTATTCCTTTTGTACTTTTTTCAATCAATCCAGGAGGTTTGAGCATTTTTCTTTGCCACTTTAACAGCTCTTTACGCACTTTTTCTTCGTAAGTCACAGGCCCAAGCTCCTTCCTTCCTTCATTCTTTGAAACCTCATTATATATCACAGGCATTGATTCATACAGTCACATTCCTAGGGTATTGATTAGCTAAGGAACGGATTTCGGAGTGACGTGCTAATCAATACTCCTATCTTAAGCATTTCATGAAGATAAGCTGCTCCATAAGAATAAGCAAGCGGTTTCCCACTTGCTTATTATACCTTATCGTTAAGTTTGCTTATTCAGCATCTTCTTTGCTGGCTTTTTTATCTTCCTTTTCATTATCTTCTAGATAATTCCGGTTTTCAATGGAGGATACTCCATTTTTAGCCATTTCAATTTCCACTTTATCGGCAATTTGTAGGATAATTGTATCTTCTTTAATTCTCCTAATTTTGCCATGGATACCACCAATACTAACGATCTTATCACCAACACGCAAGCTGTCCAGCATTGTTCTTCTTTGCTTAGCCTGCTTTTGTTGCGGGCGGATTAAGAAGAAATACATAATGGCAAAGAAAATTACCAACATAATTATTGAGTATGCACTACTGCCTTCGTTCATTAGTTTTTGTTCCTCCTTTAGGATTTCTTCCTAGTATCTAAATTATAAATATTCCCCATATCTTTGCGAAATCCTTCAATTATTTAATGATTAATTTTCATACCCATAGTCCTGAAAGAACTTCTGCCGATATTCTGGCAACCTACCTTCTTTGATAGCCTCACGAATTTCTCTCATCATATTTACTAAAAAGTGTAGGTTATGAATGGTCATAAGACGTAAGGCTAAAATTTCTTCAGCTTTAAGGAGATGCCTGATATACGCACGGGAATAATTACTACAAGTATAACAATCACAAGTCGGATCAATTGGCTCAAAGTCACGAGCATATTGGGCATTGCGAACCACTACCCTACCATAGCGGGTCATAGCTGTGCCATTTCGCGCGATACGAGTAGGTAGGACACAGTCGAACATATCTATTCCTCGCATCACACCTTCGATTAAAGCATCTGGTGAACCTACCCCCATTAAGTAACGGGGACGATCTTTCGGTAATAAAGGAACTGTATAATCCAAAACTTCATACATTAATTCTTTAGGTTCCCCTACACTAAGACCTCCAACGGCATAACCTGGTAAGTCTAACTCAGTTACCTCTGCGGCACTTTGCTTGCGCAAATCCTCATACATACTTCCTTGGACAATCCCAAAGAGAGCTTGTTTGTCAGTAGTAGTTAAGGTATCCTTGCAACGCTTCAACCAGCGAGTGGTTCTTTCTAGAGATTCCTTGGCATATTCTCTTGTGGCCGGATAAGGAGTGCACTCATCAAAAGCCATTACTATATCAGAACCCAAAGCCATCTGAATTTCAATAGCTAGCTCAGGACTGAGGAATTTTTTCGATCCATCTAAATGGGAGCGGAACTCCACCCCTTCTTCTGTAATCTTCCGCAAATCTCCCAGACTAAAAACTTGGAAGCCACCACTATCTGTTAAAATGGCTCCATCCCAATTCATAAAGGAATGAAGTCCTCCTGCTTCACGAATCAAGTCATGGCCTGGGCGTAAAAAAAGATGATAAGTATTACTTAATATTATTCCCGCTCCCAGCTCTTTTAATTCCTCAGGGGTTAGGGTTTTTACCGTTGCCTGAGTTCCTACAGGCATAAAAACAGGAGTATTTATAATTCCCCGAGGGGTATGGAGCTTACCTAAGCGAGCTCTTGTACGTGAGTCCTCTTTTATGATCTCCAATTGGACAGCCATCTAGTCACTTCCTTTTAATTGCATATATTCACTGTTATTTCATGATACTTTCATTTTCTGAAGGAGAAGCCATTGGATAATACTTAGCATTTGCCTATAAGATAAGCATGGCATCCCCAAAACTATAAAAGCGGTATTTTTCCCGAACAGCTAGTTTATAAGCTTCGAGGATTTTTTCTCTATCTACAAAAGCACTGACTAACATCAATAAAGTAGATTTAGGGAAATGAAAGTTAGTAAGCAAACCATCTAGCACTTTAAATTTGTAGCCGGGGTAGATAAAGATATCTGTCCAACCTTCCCCTGCCTTAATTAGTCCTTCTTCTGTTGCTACAGACTCCAAGGTGCGACAGGCAGTAGTTCCCACGGCAATTACCCGCCTTCCTTGGGCTTTCGCCTCATTGATAGTTTGGGCTACCTCCTGGGAAACACGATAGTATTCCGAATGCATCACATGGTCTTTAATATTATCTGTTTTCACTGGACGAAAAGTCCCCAAACCCACATGTAAGAGGACCTCCACCACTTGAATATTCTTTTCCTCTAATTTTTCTAATAGTTGGGGTGTAAAATGCAAACCTGCTGTTGGAGCAGCTGCGGAACCCCTTTCTTTGGCATAAACCGTTTGATAGCGCTCCCTATCTTCCAAGGTCTCAGTGATATAAGGAGGTAAAGGCATATTTCCTAAGGAATCTAAAATCTCCTCAAAAACCCCTTCATAACTAAATTGGATAAGGCGGTTACCATTAGGTAGAATCTCCAGCAATTTCCCAATTAATAGTCCATCACCAAAACTTACTTCCTGGCCTATTTTCAAACGCTTACCAGGCTTAAGCAAAGTTTCCCAAACATCCTTTTCTAGGCGTTTTAAAAGAAGGCATTCAATTTTTCCTTTTGTACCTACTTTTTCCCCCATTAGACGGGCAGGTATGACCTTAGTATTATTAACTACTAATAGGTCTCCAGGTTTCAGTAGATCTTCTAGTTCCCAAAATCTATGGTGAGCTATTTCCCCACTTCCTCTATGGATAACCATGAGCCGGGATGAATCCCTAGGTTCAACAGGATGTTGGGCGATTAATTCTTGGGGAAGGTGAAAATCAAAATCCTCTAATTGCAAGCTGAATTCTGCTTTTTCCTAAATCATTACTACAAAAAGCATTTTGCTACAGCATTTTGCTACTACGATAAATTTTTTCTTAATAATCATTGAACAAGCTAAACATATAGCTAGCAGCTATGTATAGCCATCGCGGCTAATATTTCCGAGGCATCAATATCACAGGTAGTACTTAATAAGTTCCGTCTGTTGATAATAAAAATCTAATATTTCCCTATATGTATACCCTCTTTGAGCCATATGATAGGCTCCCCACTGGGACATACCAACTCCATGACCCCAGCCTTTGCCATAAAATATATAGACTTCGTAAGGGGCAGGGAATTCTCTGAGTCCTTGGCTAGTACTTAAAATCCGGCTGAGACGAGGGCCTCTTTGCCAAGTTTCTTCAGGAGCATTTTCCAAAACTATCCCCAATTCTAGGAGGGGCATCCCTGTAAGCTCTTGTTTAAAAGATAGTAAAGACTTTCCTGGAGAAATTTGTTCCACATCAAAAAGTACCCCTAGAAAAGCTAGTTTTGAGATAGGTTGTCCATAAGGATAAAATTTTTGGACTAATTGTCTACCACTTATGGAGGTACTTTTACCATGTATATCTTCCATACTAACTTTTTTTACCCTACCGGAAGGGAGTTTGTCAAGTTTGATCTTGATAATAGGGCCTAAATCGAAAGCTTTCCCTAGCACATCCCCACCAATAATAAAGCGCCAGCGATCTGCTGGTCCACCAATACCTCGAGAAAACGGATCAGGCTGAGAAACAAAATGGGGATCCTTATTAGACCAGACATTTTCCGCCAACTCAGAGTAGCCTCCATTATGAGCGGAATATAATGCATCGATTGGCTCGTAGGTCAGGGAATCTACTAGGATCTCTCCCCGAGTGGATTCCACAGCTAGATTAGCTTTACCCTCTACATTTTTGCCCAAATAGGCCTGATCATAATCAGGAGAATCAGTAATAAATGGATTATACTTAGTTTTCCGTACCATATAGGTCCGAGCTGCTATGGCTTGGGCCTTTAAAGCTTCCAGTCCATCTTCTGCCCAAGAATTGCTCATCTCAATCGGAACGACACCCTTTAGATAATCTTCCCTTTCTACTTTATTAACTAAATATACCCCTCCATCTTTCCAGCCCAAGCGCAAACTACCTCGGTAGCTTACTTTTTGGCCATCAGGAGTAGATACTGAAAAAGAACCTTCTTCCCCTTGTAAAAGAAGCTCCATCTCCTTTCCTTCCCAGGACTGAAAAAAATTATAGTCCTTTTTTATTACAGGAGACCAGCCTCCCCATGTAATTTCTAGACGACTACCTGAGGGAAAATTTTCCAGAGATGAATCATTGTGAGGTTCTCTTAATATATAATTACCCTCTTCGATCTGAATAAGTACCCATCCTGCATCTTTAAATTTCCAAACTAATTCTACTTCGATCTCTTCAGCTTTACAGGTTCCTCCTGAGAAAATTAGAAAAAATAGAGTTAAGGAAAAAGCCAAAGTAGCAGATAAGAGCAATCTCTTTTGCAAAGGTTTCATATATTACTCCTCCTTTTCATAAAAAGATTGCCCTATTCCTTTTATTCTATTCTTTTTCCTTTTCTTCTTTATCGAAAAGGCTATCTACAATATAGCTTCCTTTATTATCCTCTGGCATAGGTATTCTAAGGTGTTCATAGGCTCTGACTGTAGCTACCCGACCCCGGGGAGTCCGTTGTAAAAACCCTTGTTGGAGAAGAAATGGCTCTACTACATCTTCGATGGTTTCCCCTTCCTCACCTATACTTGCTGCTAGAGTATCCAATCCAACTGGCCCTCCACCAAACATATGAATAATTGTCTTAAGACATTTCTGGTCAATTTTATCCAATCCGGCTGGATCAACTTCCAACCTATCTAAAGATTTACGTGCTATTTCACCAGTAACAACTCCATCTCCCCAAACTTGAGCATAATCTCTAACCCGTTTAAGAAGTCGGTTAGCTATACGGGGAGTACCTCGGGATCTTTTGGCAATCTCCAAAGCACCTTCATCGGTAATCTCTAGCCTTAATATTCTTGCCGCTCGGCTAATGATCTGGACTAAATCTTTCACCTCATAAAATTCTAAACGACTAATTACTCCAAAACGATCTCTTAAAGGGGAGGTCAATTGCCCCGCTCGAGTTGTAGCACCTACTAGTGTAAAAGGTGGTAAAGAAAGTCTCACAGAGCGAGCACTAGGTCCTTTACCGATAACAATATCTAAGCAACCATCTTCCATAGCGGAATAAAGTATTTCTTCAGTAGTTCGACTTAGACGATGAATCTCATCAATAAAGAGGACATCCCTATTTTCTAAAGATGTCAAAATAGCTGCTAAATCACCTGGCCGTTCAATCGCTGGGCCAGAAGTAGTTCGGATATTCACTTCCATTTCCGTTGCAATAATATTGGCTAAAGTTGTTTTGCCTAATCCAGGAGGCCCATAAAGTAAGACATGGTCAAGAGCCTCACCTCGAGCTAATGCAGCTTGAATAAAAATTTGTAGGTTTTCTTTTAATTTATTCTGTCCAATATAGTCAACCAGTCGATGAGGGCGTAAAACCTCACCTTCCTGATCGCTTGGCAACGGATGGGGAGTTATCATACGTTCTTCCATATCATTCTCCTTCTTTACATATAGATTTTACTTTCCGTCTGCCAAGGCTCGCAGAGCTAAACGCACTTGCTCTTCAGTGGTTAAATCCTGAACATTGGGTATTCCTTGGAGAGCTTTTCTTCCTTCATCTTGGCTAAAGCCTAAAGCTAGTAAAGTTTCCATAGCTTCAGAATGAGCCATCAAACTGTTAAGAGGAGTTACTTCATCTTCTCTCTCAGGGACAGTGACCCGATCTTTAAATTTATCCTTTAACTCTAAGATCAACCTTTGGGCAGTTTTTTTCCCGATCCCTG
>JAAZLD010000122.1 GCA_012799495.1 Desulfitobacterium sp.
AAAGCCAGCAAAGCTTTTAGCTATGACGGCTGCGCGGCTTAGTATTTATGCCCGCAGAGGCTCCATGTAAAGCCTCTGTAGGTAAAACAAAATTAACTTCAAAACACGTTAAGAAATTTAACTTTTTTGTGTCGAAAATATTGACGTAGATCCACTGCGGCAGGGGCCTTTAACACAAACATTCCAGGTAAATATCTCCAAAGAAAAGATGAGTTTGGGGAGATTTCTATAACTATCAATGAAATGCAGAATTCCCTAAGGAAAATGATTCCAATGTTCGAGAAAAAGCTCAGGAGGTAAATACATATTCGGAAGAGCTTGCAGAATCATCCGCAGATATGACAGCGGTCTCGGAGGAACTTGTCAGTACTATGCAACAGTTAGCTGATGGAGCTACAAGACAGACTCAAGATCTATCTGAAATTTTGACTGCCATGGAGGATGTAGCGGAGAGTATTGAATATGCTTATGGCACCTTACAAAACGTATCTACCGAAATCCAAGGAGCTGCCTCCAAAGCAGATTTGGGGAAACAGAAAATCGATAAACTGGCCCAATCTATCGAAAGTATTCGCCATGCCACAGAAACAGTGGTAGAAAAGGTAGAGGCCTTAACTAATTCCGTAAAAGAAATTGGCGGCATCACGGAGATAATTTCTGCCATATCCCAACAGACCAACCTCCTAGCCTTAAATGCAGCTATTGAGGCGGCAAGAGCCGGGGAACAGGGCCGGGGATTTGCTGTGGTTGCCGAAGAAGTGAGGAAACTAGCCGAGGAATCCAGTGAATCTACCGAAAAAATTGTCCAACTGATCTCATCAACAGCTAAGGATTCTGAGGAAGTGATCCGTACCTCAAAGAATGTTAGTAATCTGGTCAATAATCAGCTGGATATTTTGAGCAAGACGGTCCAATCTTTCGAGGATATTATCCATTCTGTTGAAAACATCACCCCTTATATGGAAGATACTCAAAAGTCCACTCAAGAAATTGTCACCAAGAAGGATATGGTTACCGAAAAGGTAGAGAGCGCCAGTACCATTGCTGAAGAGAATTCTGCTTCAACAGATGAAATGGCTTCTTCTTCGGAAGAATTTAGTTCATCCTATCAGGATGTGGCCAATACAGCTCAAAGCTTAAGTGAATTAGCGAAAGGTCTTATGGCAAGACGTCAGTCGATTTAAAATTTAAAGGGATATGTTTTTCTGAAATAATAAATTATTTTGAAAGAGGATTACGAAAATAGATTGGTGATTAGAGAATGAAGAATGAGGAGTTAAAAAAATACCGAGATGCCCTAGCACATTCTCAACAGGAATTTGCTAAACGTAGTCTTGAGAAAATGATCGAACTCACAGGGGCTAGAGCTTATGGTGATTCGTCCTTAATCATACCTTACAGAGGAGAGGAATGTTTAGTTACCTATCCTGCTGGAGATGTTAGCCATTTTCAGCCGGATGGAGAACAAGAAAAATTGGATATAACGGATAAGATCTTAATCCTCCAATACTTAACAGAGGTATGTGGGGTATCACCTCAAGGGAAATGGATTTCCTTTCGGGAATTGCCAGCAGGTGAAAACCATTATAATACATTTAAGTTAGAAGCCATGGAACCATTAGCTAAGCGGTTTGGGAAGGATCCAGAAGGATTTGCTAAGGTTTGCGAAGGAGTAGGAGGTAAGAAAATATCCATGGGAGATATCGCCTATTCCATAGAAGCCTTGCCTAAGCTGGAATTAGCCTTTATCCTTTGGTTGGCTGATGATGAATTTCCAGCTCAAGCCAATATCCTCTTTGATGCTTATTCAAGTATGCATTTAAATACGGAAGGTCTAGAAGTAATGGCCGGTAATACAGCAGCCAAGCTTATTGCCTGGGCTGATAGGACATAGGTGAAAAGTTACTATGTTCTAATCAAATCTTTTATGCTATAGTTTAATGGTTAAGTGAATCAAAAAAGCGAGGCTGATGACCTCGCTTTTGCTGTCTAGTTTTAAGCCTTCATTATTAAAAGATGCTTAATTACGCAGAATTTTCTAGGTTCTCTTAAAGACTTTCTTTAATAATCTCATATAATTCTTCGGCACTTTCCCCTTGGACTATTTCATCATTTACAAGAGCAAAGGGACCTACTGCACAGTCCCCACAATAGCCTAAACAAGATTCTACCTCTACTTCGATATCCTTATCTTTCAACCTATTAATTACATCTTCCACATCAAATTGAAAGTTATTTTCGCAGAATTTAATATCAGCCATATTACTCACTCCTTATTTTTTGCTTTTTATTATCCCAATAAGCTCCTCAAAAGATGTATTTCCATAATCTAACTTTGGTAGCTCAGTTTCTTTTTCAATAGCTCTTTTGAGAGAAGGGGAGGACTTAATATCTCCCACAACGATTGCGCCTATAACTTTATTCTCACGGAAGAAGACTTTCCTATAGCTAGGTTGATTTAATTCTTTATCTACTAATATGTCTGTTGCTTTTTCCTCTCGGACTTCTCCCATGGAAAAAAGGGAGAGGTTAAAGGCCGATAAAGTGATTACTGGAACTATCGGCTTATATGTGCTATCTTTGCCTGCAATATTATAACCAGCAACTTTTCCCTGGGCGATAGCAATATTCCACAAACCAAAGATTTCCCCATTGAATTCCGCTACATCACCAGCGGCATAGATGTCCGGAAGATTAGTCTTCATCCTTTCATTTAACACTATCCCTTCCCGGGTTTCAATACCTGTGTTTTCTAGGAATTCAATATTAGGCTTAGTTCCTATAGAGTATACAATTCCATCACATTCGACAGTCCCATCTGATGTCACTACACCTATTACATAATTATCTCCGAGGATTTCTTGAACATTATTATTTAAGAGGAGATCAATACCACTATTTCTAATGGCATTTTGGAGAACCTCTGAGGCTTCTTGGTCCAGCTGTTTCCGCATGAGCCTTGCGGATCTGTGGGAAAGAGTCACTTTTTTACCCATTTCCTTAAGGATCCAAGCAGCTTCCATCCCTTGAATGCCGCCACCCAGGACAAAGACTTCTTCCTTATCCTTAAAATAATCAATAACATCTTTGGCATCTTGCAATGTTTTGAGAGTAAAAATACCCTTTTTATCCATCCCTGGGGCAGGGGGGAGCACTGCATGGGACCCATTAGCCAGTAAAAGCTTATCATAAGATATTTTTTCGCCATTAGAGAGGGTTACGGACTTTTCTTGAGAGTCGATAGAAAGTGCTTTTACTCCTATAGAAAGTTGGATATTGTTTTCTTGGTACCATTCTTTCTTCTGTAGGAGTATTTTATCTTCTTCTAATGAGCTTAAGAGCCCTTTAGAAAGGCGAACCCTATTATATGGATAAAATTTTTCGTCCCCTATAAGGTGAATGGAGGTTTTTTGGTCTATTTCACGGATGGCTTTGATGGCCGTGATTCCGGCAATACCATTTCCTATAACCACAATTTTCTGGGTCACAAAACTCATCCCCTTCTCAAAATTATTTAATTTAGGCAAATTTTATTTTCATGTTAGGATGAGCTTTTTTTATGTAAGCCATACTAAATACAACACTACCAATTGGATGTAGATTATTACATTTAGCTAGGTAAATTTTTTAAAAAGTCTTATTGACGTAATTCGTCAAAAATGTTACATATACATTGTTATATTTTTTATTAGGTGTGGTCCAGGTAAGGGGGAGATAATAATGAATAACGAGATTATTCGACTTGTAAATGTCACCAAAGAGTATGATGGTGTGCAAGTTTTAGATAATATTAATTTATATATATTAAGAAATGAGTTTGTAACCTT
>JAAZLD010000016.1 GCA_012799495.1 Desulfitobacterium sp.
GAAAAATAGAATTGATAGCCTTTTTTATCAATTCCAGGATAGCTCGATCCACTATAATTCAGAGCTAACCCAGATAGAAAACTACCAGATATTCGAAGAAACTCAGCAAGAAAAAATTGCT
This sequence comes from Desulfitobacterium sp., assembly GCA_012799495.1. Lineage (GTDB taxonomy): Bacteria > Bacillota > Desulfitobacteriia > Desulfitobacteriales > Desulfitobacteriaceae > Desulfitobacterium. The sequence continues at coordinate 122 of JAAZLD010000016.1, forward strand.
CAAATAAGGGAAGAATTAATTCAAAGGGATCTATATTCCTACCATTCACTTCTCAAAAGGTTAGATAGTTACCAGGGGGTAAATTACTATATTCGGGATGGAGAATTCCAATTAAGTAATATGGAGAATTGGCAAAAAGAATATAGCTCCTATCCAGCTTATATAGTGATTGATGGCTATACTCAAGAAGTATATCCAGAAAAAATGCATAAAAATCCTCGCTTCCACTGGATTACTCCGGATTTTTATAGCCGGGATTTTCCTGAGGAACTATATATAGGATTTACAGAGGAATTCTTAGACACAAGAATTGCCCAATGGCAAGCTAATAAAGAAATGGCCCAAAGTGCTTTCTATAAAATGGCTGCCTATTTATTGGGACTAATGGTTTCTTTTATCTTTCTTCTGACGATTGTAGGGAGAAATTATCCAGGAGATAAAGAAATCAATCTAAATTCCTTTGACCGGATCTATAATGATCTAAATCTTATCATTTGTGTCTCTTTGGCGGTTTTATGGGCAGTTGTGGTGGACTTTACTTTTTATAGAGAGATGGTTATTGAAATCTTTATTGTAGTGACCGCGATTATTGCTACTGTGGGATTGCTTTTTGTCCTCTCCATGGTTAAACATTATAAAAATAAGACTTTCCTCAAACACACTTTAATCTTTACTCTTTTCCAAAAGCTGTTTTTAGGGCTAAAAGCAATTTACGACAGTGGAAGCTTGGGAGTTAAGATTGCAATAATTATCATTGGTTATCCTGTTCTAGTAGCTCTTACTTTCTTTATCTTCCCAATAACTATTGGGGCTGCTGTATGGTTAGGAATTAAGAAAGGGAAAGAGTTTTTAGCTCTTAAAGAAGGAGTAAAAAGAGTTAAAGAGGGAGATCTTTCCACAACCATCCAGATTGAAGGTAAGGGAGAATTAGCCCAATTGGCAACGGATATCAATAGTATTACTGATGGTTTAAATAAAGCCGTGGAAAATGAAATTAAGAGTGAGCGCTTAAAAACAGAACTAATAACAAATGTTTCTCATGATCTAAGAACTCCCTTAACATCCATCATTACCTACGTGGATTTGCTTAAAAGGGAGGAGGATTTAGAAAAAATAAGGGAGTATGTAGATGTCCTTGATCAAAAATCTCAGCGTCTCAAAATCCTCACTGATGATCTTTTTGAAGCGGCCAAAGCCTCCAGTGGCAATATTCCTGTTAACTTGGAAAGCATCGATCTAATAGCTCTTCTCAAACAAGGTTTAGGGGAACTAGATGAAAGAATTCAAGAATGTCAACTGGATTTCCGCTGGAAAGTTCCAAGTGAGAAGGTATTGGTAAAAGCGGATGGGAGATTATTATGGCGAGGAATTGAAAACTTGCTCTCAAATATTTTCAAGTACGCCCTGAAAGGGTCTAGGGTGTATATTGAAGTGGAAGAGTTGGAAAGGGAAGTATCTTTAACCTTCAAGAATATTTCTGCTTATGAGCTAAATATCTCTGCGGAAGAATTATTAGAACGCTTTAAACGAGGAGATGAGTCCCGGAGTAGTTCAGGAAGTGGTCTAGGTTTATCCATCGTTAAGAGCTTAGTTGAAATCCAAAAAGGTATCTTTGAGATCAAAGTAGATGGAGATTTGTTTAAAGCAACTATAACCCTACCTCGGGAAGCGAATCTCCAAAGGTGAAAATCTCCACTACATCCTCAATAATAGACATAATTTCCCAAGGATATTCTTATCCCAATGGCGAATTGTTTTGGTAAAAATAGGGATAAGGGGTGGGATCATATGCTTCGTAGTAAAGAAAAATCTCCAAAAGAGGATGTAGTGGATAAGATTTCTCAACTCCAAAGGAAGTTTTATAATTTAGCCTCAGTTGAGGAAGGAATAAGTGCTCTCCAGGAAGTTGTAAGTGATTTGCATAATGGTGATCGCCATACTTTGGCTCAGCAGATCCTAAAATTTCGCCAAATAGCTGATGATCTCCAATTTCGCTACTATAAAGCACGTTGTACCCATATCTTTATTCCTCCTCAAGATGCTTTAGCCTTTTGGATAGCTTTATCTTTAGGAAGTCTGCCAGAACATTCCCGATTAGCGGACTTGGAAGGGGAGGTTCTTGAATTATTAAAGATCATGACTCAGGCATCTTCCGAGTCAACTTCATCCAGGTCAAATACAAATGGGGGAGAATATGAACTCCTTGCTAAAGAAACAGAAATAGCCATTACTTTGTTTAAAGAAAACTATCCTGTTCTTTTCCATCACCTTACTAAGACACCTATCTTAATGCCATTGCTGAGCTTCTCCCTTCAAGAGCGGGAAGAAACAGTTTTCACCATTCCCCGGTTAAATTGCTTAGGATTTTTTAATAAGGAAGCTGGGGAAGGGGAGCTACTGGTATCCATCCTCCAGGGGATAGCACACCTTATTCACTATCAGCTTACGGAAGACTTGCGCATAATGCCCCCTGGTTTTTGGAATATTTATGGGCAAGTTTTTGATGATAATATGATTACTCCTTACGAAGGTAAGGCAATTTTTGCGGACCTTTTCTCAGCATCTCTCTTATATGATACTGAGTATATGCCTTTAGTAGCCTACATGGAGTTCTGTCAGAAAGATCAAGAACAAATCAAGAGATATTTTAGGTGGTTAGAGAGAATTTTTAAGTCTACTATCCAAGCCAATATGCAAAAAGTAATCTATCATTATGAGGAATGTCGACGAGCATAGGCTAACTTAGAGGGAGAGTTGTAATGTAACACTATTACAGCTCTCTGTTTTTTAAGTTATATTTTTAGAAGTTTTCTGATATAATTGTTATTAACTTGTTTGCTACAAGGAAAAGTTAAAATAGAATAGAAATACTTTTTCTTTTGTGGTGGTGGTTTTATCGAGGGAATGAGAAGGAGTGAAGGAAATGCATAAACCTGTTCTAATAGTTCTTGGTACAATATTTGTTGTTCTTGGGTTTATAGGAATGTTTCTCCCAGTCTTGCCTACTACTCCCTTTTTATTATTAGCAGCGGCCTGTTATATGAGAAGTTCCGAAAAACTTTATAATAAATTAATAGAGAATAGGTATTTCGGTTCTTATATCAAAGATTATTATGAAGAGCGAGGAATTCCTTTACATGGTAAAATTATGGCAATGGTTATAATGTGGCCTTCTCTAATTTGTTCCATAGTCTTTTTCATCGACTTTTTTTGGGCTAAGGTTGCAGTGGGAATAGTAGGGGTGCTAGTATCAGCTTATATATTAAGTCTCAAAACAAAAAGAATAGACAAGAGAAAAGGAAGAGTTGTAGAGGAGGACAGCTAGGAATATGACAAAAATCAAGGCTAGAGATTCTTTTGAGTACCCTTACCCACCAGAGGTTATTTTTCCGGTTTTAGCCGACATTACCGGTTATAAAAAATGGTGGCCAAAAGAATTTAGAGTAAAAATTCTTCATAAGGAAAGAGGGTATAAAAATTCGAAAATAGAAGTTTGGGCCTCGGGTGGATGGTTTAGGTGTGAGACAAGAAGAACGATTTTCCCCAAAAGGGTCGATATATCATATTACCAAGGAGTTGTCGTAGGAGATAGCTGGTGGGAAATTGAGCCTCTGGCTAATGAACGAACACGAGTAAGCTATGAAATTGATTTAGAGCCCAATGGCTTACTTATGAAGCTGGTTGTGAAGGTAATCAATATCTCAGCTTTGCATTCCTTCCAATTCAAGCGTGTCTTGAAAAAATTACATAGTTACCTAGCCCAAATGGATTCTGAACCAAAAATGAAAAAATTGATCTAGAGTTACCCCTTTTCAATAGCATTCCGTTTATTTGTGCATAGAATATACGGAAATCTATCGGAAAGGGGTGTTTCTATGAACTATGTGGTAAAACCAGGTGAAAACCTTCTGGATATAGCCTGTATGTTTAACACCACAGTAGAAGAACTTCTCTGCTTAAATCCTCAGATTACCGATCCCATGTGTCTTATGCCAGGTCAGGTTATCTGTGTTCCATCACATCCTCACTGTCCTCACCCTCCACATCCTCACCTACAACCACAACCGCAACTACAATCACAAGCACAACCGATGCCTTGCCCCACCTTGCGGCAAGGTTCCACAGGTCCATCAGTAATACATTTACAACGACTTCTTACATCTCATGGCTTTAGCCCTGGTGCAATTGACGGTATCTTTGGGCCTAGGACTGAGGCAGCTGTTATAGCTTTCCAAGGTAGTAGGGGTTTGGTACAGGATGGTATTGTAGGGATTAGGACATGGACGGCTTTAGGGGTGAATCGTATGACCCCACCACCTCCCCCTCCCCCTCCGCCACCGCCACCACCTCCGTCAGAATGTCCTACTCTGAGGCAAGGTTCCCGTGGTCCTTCGGTAACCCGTCTTCAAAATTTACTAGCATCCAATGGTTTTAGCCCAGGACCAATCGACGGTATCTTTGGACCGAGAACTCATAGTGCCGTTATCTCTTTCCAAAGGAGTAAAGGGTTAGTTCAAGATGGTATCGTTGGAGTTAGGACTTGGACTGCATTAGGTGTCCAATGTGTGGGACCGGCGCCATCTGAATGCCCAACCTTACGGCAAGGTTCCCGTGGTCCATCGGTAACCCGTCTTCAAAATTTACTAGCATCCAATGGTTTTAGCCCAGGACCAATC
>JAAZLD010000123.1 GCA_012799495.1 Desulfitobacterium sp.
CAGTAAGTATATATTCGTCGAGAATAATAGAAATACGAGGGGAACATCATGGATTTTCGACAGCTTGAAATTTTTGTTTCCGTCTATCGTTTGCGGAATTTTTCTCGGGCAGGGGAAGCATTATTTCTATCGCAACCCACCATCAGCAACCAAATAAGCTGCTTGGAGGATGAGTTAGGTGTTAAGCTTTTTGATCGGACCAGCCGGCAAATCATTCCTACGGAGTCAGCTAAAACTTTCTATGGCTACGCTCTGAAAATGCTGGATCTTCGAGAACGGGCTAGTTTTGCCTTAAGTAAAAATAAAGAGATTGAGGGAAGACTGGAAATCGCAGCTTCCACTATCCCTAGCCAATATTTACTGCCCGGACCCATGAAAAGTTTTCAAGAAAAATACCCTAATGTTAGCTTTCTGATGAACAAAGGTGATACAGAGGAAGTAACAAAAGGGCTTTTAGAAATGAAATACGAAATTGGTATTGTTGGGGCCCGGATGGATGAGAATAACCTAGTTTATCAAAAGTTAACCCAAGATAAACTAGTCTTAATAACCCAAAACACGGATGAAGAGATTGATGATAAAGTTGAAGGGGACAATGCTGAAGGAGATAGATTTGGAGTGGATAAAGTTGAAGCAGATAGAGTTGAAAGAGGTAAGGTTGAAGGAGCTGTTCCAGGAGGGAGTGTAAAGGAACGAAAAATTTCTCTCGAGAGTCTTCTTCATAAAAAATTTATTGTGCGAGAACCAGGTTCCGGGACAAGGCTGACCTTTGAGATGGCCTTAAAGGAAAAAGGGATTGATCCAGATGTCTTACATAAAGTGGCTGAAATGAATTACTTGGAATCCATTAAACAGGCTGTCCGTGAGGGCTTAGGGGTATCTGTGGTATCCTCCCTCAGTGTCGAGGATTACTTAAAGTTTGGTTGGGTGAAAGCTTATACCGTTGAAGGATTAAATCTAGAAAGGGACTTTTACTTGATTACCCAGAAAAACCGCACCTTATCCCCTTGTGCCGCTGAGTTTCAGAGGCATATTTTAGAGTATTATAAAAAGTAGTTTACAATGCTCTGTCCACTTGTGTATAATATTCTATAATTTCATAAAGCTGGATGATCCTTTTAGGTAGGCCGCATATTATATGGAGGTGCTGAACTGAAAGGGGACAGGACTCTGGAGAGTTCCGTAAGGACGCCGAAGGGGCAAGATAGTGTGAAAACTGTTCAATCTCTCAGGCAAAAGGACAGAGAAGATAGTTTGTGAACTATACTAGGCATGTTAGATAGATATGCCTGGAGGTAGAAGTTCGCAAAATGTCTTTGTTTACCAGAGTCAAATGGAAGATTTGGCTCTTTTTTATTTCTAATTTTCTTCGGTGAAGACGCTTATCATACATCCGCACCGCTCACCGCTGTGGGCTAGGAAACTCGCTTCCGCAGCAGCAAAGCCAAACCCTATGGTAATACCTGAAGCAAACCTGTGGCTTTGCTAAACGCTTCGGAACCTTCGTTATCCTCGGCGGGTTTGCGTTTTCTGTGGAATCCGTCTCCCGCGCAAATCGCTCTCTTCTGTATGAAAAGCGACGCTCAGGGATCAAATAAAATTTGAATGAACATCGAATGGAGATTTTGATAGCCCGTCGCTCCTCAGCTATTCAAAATCTCGTAGTTCAGGGTTGTTTGGAAATGAAAATTCAAAATTAGAGAGGTAAAGAAAATGATGAATTTAGAACCTAAGAATGAGTCTTCAAATCGGGTGATTATCTCTATTTTAGGTAAGGATCAGATCGGGATTATTGCTTGGATGACTGGTCGCTTAGCGGAGAAATCTATCAATGTCTTAGATCTTAGCCAAACTATTATCCAGGGCTTTTTCACGATGATTATGATCGTGGATGTGAGTCAAGCTACCGTTTCTTTAGCGAATCTTACTGAGCAGTTGCAAAGAGAAGGGGCAGAGCGGGGCCTTAAGGTAAATGTTCAGCATGAAGATATTTTTGAATTCATGCACCGGATATAAGGAGGAGATAAGAGATGAAAATGCATTTAGCTCCTCATGAGATTTTTCAAACCATTGTAATGGTGGAAAATGAGCATTTGGATATCCGCACTATTACTATGGGGATTAGTCTTCTGGATTGTGTGGGAGATAATGTCGCCACAGTAGAACAGAAGATCTATGATAAAATCACCCAAAAAGCTGAGAATTTGGTGAAGGTAGGAGAAGAGTTATCTGCTCGTTATGGAATCCCCATCGTAAATAAGCGGGTTTCCGTTACCCCTATTGCCTTACTGGGAGCAAACTTTAGTCCAGAAGAGATAGTTAGGCTAGCCAAAGCTTTAGATCGGGCTGCCAATAATATCGGGATTGATTTCTTAGGGGGATTTTCGGCTCTTGTGCATAAGGGTTGTATGAAGGGGGATGAGGCTTTATTAGAAGCTATTCCTCAGGCCTTGTCAGAGACGGAGTTAGTTTGTTCTTCCGTCAACATCGGGAGCACTAAATCGGGGATTAACATGGATGCGGTGGCAAAAATGGGAGAAGCTATTTTGGAGTGTGCGAAAAGGACTGCGGACCGAGATGGAATCGCCGCCGCCAAATTAGTGGTCTTTTGTAATGCTCCCGAAGATAATCCTTTTATGGCTGGTGCTTTTCACGGTGTTGGGGAGCCAGAAGTTGTTATCAATGTGGGAGTTAGTGGTCCTGGGGTAGTAGCTAGTGCTGTGAAAAAGAACCCCCAAGCGAATTTTGATGAGTTGGCTAACTTGATTAAGCGGACTGCTTTTAAAATTACCCGGATGGGTGAATTAGTAGGTCGCGAGGCTTCCAAGGCTTTAAATGCGCCATTTGGAATTGTAGATATTTCCTTAGCACCTACTCCGGCAATTGGAGATAGTGTAGCAGAGATTTTAGAAAATATGGGACTGGAACGTTGTGGTGCTCATGGAACTACGGCAGCTTTAGCTCTTCTCAATGATGCTGTGAAAAAAGGTGGGGCTATGGCTTCTTCCCATGTGGGAGGATTAAGTGGTGCTTTCATTCCCGTTTCTGAAGATGCGGGGATGATTCGGGCTGTGGAAGAAGGTGCTTTGAGTCTAGAGAAATTAGAGGCTATGACCTGTGTTTGTTCTGTTGGCTTAGATATGATCGCTATTCCTGGTGATATAGCTCCTGAAACTATCTCCGGAATTATTGCTGATGAAGCAGCCATTGGGATGATTAATAAGAAGACAACTGCAGTTCGGGTGATTCCCGCCATCGGCAAGCAAGTAGGAGAGCGGGTTGAATTTGGAGGGTTACTGGGAGGAGCACCGGTCATTAAGGTAAGTCCTTTTTCCTCTAAAGAATTTATCCAGCGTGGAGGAAGAATTCCCGCTCCAATTACTAGCCTTTCTAACTAATCTTAATAAAAGGTTATAAGCAAGACCATAAACAAGACCATATACAAGATCATAAGTAGGCCATAAAGATACCGTCAGATAAACTAAAAACACTAAAGGACCTTAGAAAATACCAAGACTTAGTAAAATATGACCTAAAAGTGATCTCAATCATATTATCTTGGAAGGATTTAGGATAGAATAAAGTAAATTAAGATATCCTCAGCTTTAACAATAATCCTTTTCTCTCATATTAATTTTTTTCTCCTCATTATATATATTTTTGCAGAGGCAGTTTAAACTGCCTCCATTTTCATCTTGAGTAAATATAGTATACTTGATTAAATATTGTATACATGGTATAAATCGGTTGATAGATGGTTCAAATCTAGGGTACATTAGAACCATGCCTCCTCGAGAGGACTACCTTTAGATACGGAGGTCTTATTAAATATGATTCGTCTTATTGAAAACGGTGTCTATCTTCTTAATGGACAAACTGTCTCTTCAGAAAGTCCCAATCCGGAACTTTTTGATCGGGAAAGTGCCCGCAAAAATACTATAGCTTACCAAATTCTCTCTCGCCATAATACATCGGGAGATATGGAACAGCTTAAGATTCGCTTTGATGCTTTAACTTCCCA